>JAFUDD010000366.1 GCA_017459315.1 Clostridia bacterium
CGCATCTGTTCTCCGGCACGATCCGCGACAATATCCGCTTCGGCCGTCCCGATGCCTCGAACGAGGACATTGTGCGCGCAGCCAAGATGGTGCACGCCGATGAATTCATCATCCATCAGACGAAGGGCTATGATACCGAGGTAGGTGAGGGCGGCGTGCGCCTGTCCACCGGGCAGAAGCAGCTGATCTCGTTCGCCCGCGTGATCCTGGCGAACCCGCAGATCTTCGTGCTCGACGAGGCGACAAGCTCCATCGACACCGAGACCGAGCAGATCATCCAAAACGCGATTACCACGGTCCTGGAGGGGCGCACGTCCATCGTCGTTGCGCACCGGCTTTCGACGATCCGCAACGCCGACCGCATCCTCGTTATCAAGGGCGGCGCGATCGTGGAGAGCGGTACGCATGACGAGCTGCTGGAAAAGGGCGGCTATTACCATGACCTCTATGTGCACCAGTTCCGCGAGGAAACGCTGGCGCAGGCGTTGGTATAAAAGCAATATTCGTCCCATTGGGGCGAGACAGAAAGGATTCTCCGTTTCGGCGGGGAATCTTTTTCGTATCATTTTCCGGAAAAATAGAAAAAAGTTATTCCCACCGCTTCGGATTTTTGCTATAATTACCTATTATGGAAAGGAATGGACGGCTGATGCTGCTTTTGTACTGGCTGGTGCAATGGACGTGGGGCATTGTGCAGAACATCGCGGGAGGGCTTTTGACGCTCCTGCTGCGGCGCTGCCCGCACTTTCGCTATCGCGGCGCCATCGTCACGCGATGGAGCTTCGGCGGCAGCATGGGCCTCGGCATGTTCATCTTTTTGAGCCGTTCCTTTACCGATGCGCCCGAAAGCGTCCGCGCATGGGAAGCGCGCATCCTTGTCCACGAATACGGGCACACCGTGCAGAGTGCGATCCTCGGTCCGCTGTACCTGCTTGTGATCGGGCTGCCGTCGTTCGTTTGGGCGAACGTTCCGGCGCTGCGGCGTATGCGGGAGAAACGGCATATTTCCTACAGCAGCATGTATCAGGAGCGGTGGGCAAACCGGCTCGGCGCGCGCGTGACCGGCGAGTCTGCACCCGAAGAAAGCGATCTATAACCGAAAAGCAACAGAAAAGAGGCAATCCATGAACAACACACCCAATTCCGGCGGACGGAAAAAGACCGTCGGCACCGGCAGCGGCAGCGTCCGCAAAACCGAAAAAGTCAATACCACCGGCCCGGTCGGGCGCAAGGACGGCTATTCCGGCCGCACCGGCGGTTCCGCACCGAGCGGCAACGGCCCGCAGCGCGGCTCCTCCGGCGGAACAGGCCTTTTGGGTCTGCTCTTCGGCGGCGGCCTCAAGCGTATCATTGTGATCGTCGTGATCCTCGTCGTGCTGTTTTTGCTGTTCCGCGTCTGCACCGGCGGCTGCGCGTCCACACCCGAGATGGGCTTGCTCGACGATTTCCTGTCCGATTATACGACGGAGGATGCATCCAATTACTACAACAGCGGCAGCACGGGCAGCAGCGATGCCTCGTCCGGCACGTCGTTCACCGATCTGATGGAGCAGTACCTGTCCGCGTCCTATGACGAAACGGACAGCACCGCGGCGCCGATCACGCCCGCCACGACCTCCATGCAGTCGGTCGTCACGACCGTTTCGAATCGTGCGCGCGATAAGTACACGACGCTGAAGGGCAACGGCAGGGACACCGTTACGCTGATGGTCTATATGTGCGGCACCGACCTCGAATCCGAGACCGGCATGGGCACCGCCGACCTCAACGAAATGCTCCACGCCGCGCTGAACGACGATAAGGTGAACGTCATCGTCGAAACCGGCGGCACAAAGCGGTGGAACAACTCGGTCATTTCCAATTCGACCAACCAGCGCTACCGCGTCACCTCGCGCGGACTGCAGGCGCTCGATAAGAACCTCGGCCGCAAGAGCATGGTCGATCCCTCGACGCTGTCCGATTTCATTCAGTTCTGCGCCAAGAACTATCCCGCGGACCGCTATTGCCTGATCATGTGGGATCACGGCGGCGGCTCGCTGTCCGGCTACGGCTACGATCAGTATTATTCCGGCTCCATGACGCTTGACAAGCTCACGACCGCGCTGAAGAACGGCGGCGTCAAGTTCGATTTCATCGGCTTCGACGCGTGCCTGATGGCAACGCTCGAAAACGCGCTCGTCTGCGAGCCGTATGCGGACTATCTGATCGCGTCCGAGGAAAGCGAACCCGGCTGCGGCTGGTATTATACGAACTGGCTGACCGAGCTGTCCAAGAACACCTCGACCCCGACCGTCACGTTTGCGAAAACGATCATCGACGATTTCAACAACGTCTGCCGCAAGAATTACGGCAGCTGCAACACGACGCTGTCCATCGTGGACCTTGCGGAGTTTGCGGGCACCGTGCCGGAGCCGTTCGCCGCGTTCTCCAAGTCGTTGAATACGCTGCTGGATAAGCAGGATTTCAAGACCGTTTCTACGGCTCGCTCCGGCGCACGTGAATACGGCAGAACGAGCAAGATCAACCATGTCGATATCACCGACCTTGCGACCAAGATCGGCACAAGCGAGGCGAACGCCCTTGCCGATGCGATCCGGGGCTGCGTCAAGTATAACCGCGCGTCCACGTCGATGTCCGGCTCCTACGGCCTTTCGATCTACTTCCCGTATTCGAGCTTCAAGGGCATGAATACCGCTGTCAAGCTCTATGACACCATCGGCATGGATGCGGGCTATACCGACTGCATCAAGAGCTTCTCGTCGCTGGCGGCGGGCGGCCAGATCGCCACCGGCGGCACGACCTCGTCCCCGATCGGCTCCCTGCTCGGCGGCTATACCGGCGACACGGGCTTCTCCTCCGGCGATATGCTCGAATACCTGCTCTCCGGCTATCTCGGCGGCGGCACGACCGCATCGTCCTCCTCGTCATCCGGCGACTTGCTCGGCAGCCTGTTCGGCAGCGCGATCCCGTCCAACTCGTCCTCCGACCCGACGGATTTCCTCTTTGATATCCTCGGCGGCGGGTCGAGCAGCTATTCCTCTTGGTTCGACAGCGGCCGCGCGCTGCGGGCGGCGGATTACTACACCGAAAACTCCCTGTCCACCGCGGATATGCTGCTGACCGAAAAGAACGGCGGCTATGTGCTGTCCATGTCCAAAGAGAAGTGGGACCTTGTCGAAAGCGTGCAGCTGAATGTGTTCGTGGACGACGGCGCGGGCTATATTGACCTTGGCCTCGACAACGTTTATGCATTTGACGGCGACGGCGATCTCAAGGTCGAATGGGACGGCACATGGGTGTCGCTTGCCGGGCATATCGTGCCGTATTACATGATCGACGACACGACCGACAACGGCGTGAACACAGTCACCGGCCGCGTTCCGGCGCTGCTGAACGGCGAACAGGTCAACGTGATCATTTCGTTTGAGGACGGCAACGGCGCTGTCCTCGGCGCACAGCGCGTCTATGCCAACGGCGAAACCGACACGGTGGCAAAGGACCTTCTGCCGATTCAGAACGGCGATACGCTGACATTCCTCTGCGACTACTACACCTACGACGGCGCCTACGACGCTTCCTACAAGCTCGCCGATACGCTGACCGTTTCCGGCCCGATCACGGTCGTCAATCTGCTGCTGAACAACAGCCGCGTCGAGTTCTGCTATTGCCTGACTGACATTTACGGCAATGAGTTCTGGACCG
>JAFUDD010000367.1 GCA_017459315.1 Clostridia bacterium
CCTGTTGATTCTAAAGGAGATCGAAAAGGGCGATGAGATTGATGTTGTGATGCCCGATGGCAAGGTCTATACTTACGTCGTGGAGAAAACAGAGATCCTTGAAACGGACGAAGCCATGCATATCCTGACGATAGAGGGGATGCATTTGATCCTTATGACCTGCTATCCGTTCTATTACACAGGACACGCACCGCAGAAGTTTGTTGCGACGTGTACCATGAAAGACTCGCTATGAAATCTATTATTCAAGGTTGAAAAATGAAAAGAATACTTTGTTTTGTACTTGCATTTTAGCTGATACCGGGTTTCGGATGTAGCAAAGTAAAATGAAGAAGAACAATCGGCGGTTCCTACTATGGAGCCGTCGATTGTTATGTCTGCATCTGTTTCGACCGCCGACGCGTTGGTCGGCTAAATCACAGCGCCTATTTCAACAGACCTGCTGAGCAAATCCTGTCAAATATGAGTCTCTGAATTGTTTCTGAAATCGAAAACCAAAGCCCATCTTGGTTTAAAAATCATTTTGATTCTTAAAACTTATCTTCTTGTACGATATGGAATAGTTGATTTTTTAATGATTATGTTTGCGTAGTCAAATCCATTCTTTGCCAAGAAAAGTCGTACTGTATTGGGAGTACTTCCATTGCACGGTCCTATGGTCACCTCGCGAATGACATCCGTCATAAAATTTCCGGATGCATCTTCAAGTTTAAGCACATAATGTGGGACAATTGCGGTATTTCCAACATGAAAATCTACACCATGTAAATGACTTTCAGCTTGCGGACGAGCAATTTCAGGCGAATGAATATAACGGACAAAGCAGAATCGAGTTTCTCTTTCATCTATAAAGCCAGTAGGTTTGAAAAAGGGCGCATCATTATCTAGAATTGTTGTACACCAATTCTTAATAGCGTGATCTATATCTTTTTGAGCGAGCCCAATATTTAATCCTATGTTTTTTAGTTCTTCTAGATATTTCCGTATTTTTTCTTGAATCAATTCATCATTAATGCTTCTATAGTATTTTACGTCATCATACTTGAACAATATATGTTGATTATACAGTTCTTCAATTCGTTGCTCATCAAATCCAATTGATATTCCAAAGCCATCATCTCCGTATCCACGCCATTGAGACAAATTGTCCTGCATGTCTGAAAAACATATGGCTAAACAATAATAACTCGCCCCAAAAGAGGAGAGCTTCTTTATTGCCAATTTATATACTTTTCGTAAGTTTTCAACTTGATGATATTCTTTCATTCTTGGCCCTTTTTGAGGGGTATCCTCTCTATTAATTGCCGGCAAGGATGCAAGACAATTCTTTATTGCATCTTTAACAATATCAACATACTTATAGATTTCGTAGCTATCATTTGACTGTGTCATGTCAGAAAGCCAAAGCGATCGATTTTTGATGATACTTGAAAAAGTGGAATTCTTGCAATAGTAGTATAGCATTATATGATCCTTTCTTTATTCTTTTTGTAGTGTGTTTGCCTATCAGTTTAAAACATTTTATTGCATGTTTCGATCAGGCGATCTAAACGCCGAAGTTCATCAGTATCCCACGATCTGTATCGTTCAATATATCCTTTACAGTCTTTGAAACAGTCAAATGCAGTTCTCCATTCACCTTGATCAATTGCTGTCTGTCCTGCGGTGAAACGATTGTCATACTCCCATTCACTAAAAATAGCCATTGTCAACCTCCTAATCTTGAGTAATATGATCATGTGCTTTTATAACTGACAGTCATTTTATACCTTCTTTTCTGTCAATTTCGTGTCTTATATAATTGACGCTACGAAACAGAAAAAATGACGAGAAATGCAAAAATTCCCGGAAGCAAATATGCTTCCGAGAATCTTTATAGATTTGAATGATTAGTCAGCAAAACGAGTATTTCTAACTCGATCGCAGGGATCAAGAGAAGTGACCCCATATCATGTGCATAGGCGCATATGGTATCGTCTCCGCTTTGGTACGTCGCTAAAAGCGCGGTCTGCGAACTGTTCGCGCCCGGTTTGTAGGTCAGTACCGTGTCGTAGTTGCTGGCGAGGCCGAGACGACGCTGCGTAACTCTGCCGATCGCATCGTAGGTGTTCGTTAATACCTTACCACTTTCGAACGTTGCCGTCAAGGGACGGTTGTTGTAGCCTCGTAGTATCGTAGTCGTAAGCTCATACTGTTGGCGGTTATGCGGCGCCTATGTTGTTGAGTAAAGCATCATAGGCGCCGCGTTTTCCTGTTTTTTCAGTAGCCCCGAACTGCCCCTTGTAGTGTCAGAGGTCTATCAGATGGCTCTTTCTGCATATAAAAATGCCACTCATTGCGGCGGCAACGCCGCAAGATCGGAAAGTGCAATGAGAGAAAAACCGTTCCATTTTCCATCGGTTGGAGAAAAGTTTTCCAAATACTTGTCCATGCAGTAAACCGTCACATCGGAATTGTCATTGTTCATCAAGCCAAACGACTCTCCTGCAACATACCCATACTTTTTAGGTGGCATTCCGCAAAAAACGATCTGCTTCAGAAAAGGCATATTGCTCGTCCGCAAGGAAAGTATTACATCAAGTTCGCCGGCTATCACCATGCAAGCGATGCCCGAATCAGAAAAAACGTCGTAGCCCAGCACTTTCACCGCCGCGGGAATTGTCACGCTTTCCAACGCGGTACAACCGCTGAAAGAATAATCTTCGAGTGACTCCAAACACGCGGGAAGATGCACCATCTTGAGCGCAGTACAATCCGTAAAGTTACACCCCATCTCCGTGATCGAGTCCGGCAAAAAGCACGTTTCCAATTCAATGCAGTTTGTAAAGGCAAAATCCTGAATGGTTGTTACGCTCTGCGGAAGAATCAGTTCACGAATCCCACATCCTTCAAATGCACTGCTTTCAATTCGCGTCAACGAGGGCGACCATACAACGGAAGTCAGGTTGACGCACCCGTAAAATGCTTTGCTTTCCACGCAGACAACGCCATTTCCCATATCAACAGTCGTTATACTCATGCAGTTTTCAAAAAGCCCTGCGGGAATCGTCGAGACCTCATCGCCGAAAACGACTTCGGTATAATGCGCACTCGCGTCTGAATCGTTCATCCACTTTTGAATGTCTTCCTCCGAGTGAAAAACGGCTCGATGTTGATCCGGCGCAACGCCCTGTCCGGACAAGACCATTCCGTTTTGAGTTAATTCCAGCTCATATCCAGCGCTATCGATTGGAGAAACTAAAGGAATTATGTCCGTTTCGCAGCCTATCAACAAGAAACAGAAGGATATAATTGCAATACGAAGGAAATACCATTGTTGACTCATAGTTCCACCTCCGTTCTATTTCAGGTTTTTGGGATACAAGTATCCCACTATCGTAATTGGTTTGTTATTGTATGTCAATTTGCTTTTTACGGATCGTTCTGAAACCCCAAATATATCTTCTCTATCTGTAGAATCAATCATCATGTCATACCCCAAGTATATAGCGGTATGAACAATTTTCCCTTCCTCGGTTTTATAGTATAATAGGGCACCAGCAGGTATCTTTGAAATATCACTTTCCTCTTGTCGTAACCATAGAGTACTATCATAATTTGCCCACTGATACCTTGCGCCTCTGCGAAATCCCGGATCATACATTAAAACGGACGCTCTTACAAGTTGTGCGCAATCCCTTCTGTCATATGATTCCCCGATCATTATTTGTGCTTCATTAATATACGATTCTATTACTGGTGGATACTTTATAGGGGGGTGCGCAGTTTCTACATCAGATGAAATTTCTACCTGAATAATTGGTGGCGTCTCTTCTATGCAATCTACGGTTTGCACACTATTCGAGCAGCCAGTTGTAGCTGCTAATATAATAGCAATAACAACAATAAGGATTTCAGGAATGGAAACGGAAGTGTTTCCAGAATAGTCAGTACGAGAGGTGGGATTATTGAGACAGTACGCAAACGTATTGTGCCCGATCACACCCTGTCCGGTGGAGAGGAGCACATCCGCGGAGATAAATCTTCCTACCGTCGGATCGTAATACCGGCTTTGGAGGTAGTAGAAGTTGGTCTCCTCATCGTACACATACCCGCGGTAACGGAACGGGTTCAGCACGCCAAGCGTAGAGGCGAGGGAGCCCGTGCAGCTCAGCTGCTTGCCCCAGGTGTCGTATGTGTACTCGACGACCGTGTTTTTGCTGTTGTCAATGAGCTTGATTACATCCCCTTGTCCGTTGCGGATGTAGTAGTAATACGTCCCGTTGAAGTTGACGGCTGCAGCTCTGCCTTGCGCGTCGTAGGAGAACAGCAGTGTGTTGCCGCCCTGCACAAGACTCATCAGCATCGAACCGTTGTAATAGTAGTTCGTCGTGGCTCCGCTGACAGTCTTCTGCGTCCGCAGTCCGTTTTCGTCGTACGCATAGGTCGTTGTACCGACGCCGGTAAGCTGCTTGCCTTC
Source organism: Clostridia bacterium (assembly GCA_017459315.1). Next base: position 4,460 of record JAFUDD010000367.1, read on the forward strand.
CCACGTTAAGGTGCTGCCGAGATAGGATGTCGGATTCCCCATCGCATCGTAGGAGATCGACTGATTGTTGTAGCTCGTCAGCTGATCGCCCCATGTGCTGTTACCGTAGACATAGGGAATCGTTTGCGTCGGCGTACCGGGGTCTGCTGCCGTCGTATAGGCATAGACCTTCTTTTCGGTTATGTTGCCCCAGTCGTCATAGGTGTAGGTGACCGTCTGATTCGTGAAGCCGTTGTTTTCACGAATCAGCTCGTTTGCGTCGTTGTAGGTATAGGTAACGCTTACCGTTCCCTGCGTGATCGAGGTAATGTTCCCGTTCGCATCGTACTCGTAGGCGTACGCCGTATCGCTGCCGTTTTTGTACGTCGCTAAAAGCGCGGTCTGCGAACTGTTCGCGCCCGGTTTGTAGGTCAGTACCGTGTCGTAGTTGCTGGCGAGGCCGAGACGGCGCTGCGTAACTCTGCCGATCGCATCGTAGGTGTTCGTTAATACCTTACCACTTGCGAATGTTGCCGTCAAGGAACGGTTATCGCCGTCGTAGGTATAGATCGTGTTCCAGCTCTGGCCTGCCGTTGTGTTGGCGAGCTTGGTCAGGTTGTCATTGACGTCGTATTCGTACTTGTAGGAGGATACGATCGAACCGTAGCTGATCGAACTACCGGAGCCGGTAAAGCTCTTTTCGAGCGACGCCATGCAGCGTCCTGCATGATCGTAATCAAAGAACGTGGCGCGGTGGGTCTTGTAATTGCGCTGCTCATACAGATTCCCTTCGGCGTTATAGATCATTTCATACGCAAGGGAATTGTTCAGCTTAATCTGTGTAACGCGATCCAGCTCGTCATAGATATACTGCGCGGTAAACCCGTTGCCGTAGGTAACGGAGGAGAGCCGGCCATAGCTGTCGTACGCATTGGTAGACAGCGCGGTATTGCCGACTTTGGTTGCAAGGGAACGGTTCCAGGTATCATAGGTCAAGCCGTAGACCGTGGAGCCGCGGGTAATGGCGGTCAGTTTTCCGTAGGCGTCATAGCCGTAGGAGACGGTACCCGTATCGGCGCTCTGAAGGGATGCAAGCCTCCGCATATTGGCAGCGTTGCCATAGGTATAGGTGCTGACATTCCCCTTGGGATCGGTAATGGAAGTATTCTGCCGTGTTGTGCTGTCATAGCCGTACAGAACGCTGTTGCCGCGCGCATCGGTAACGGAGGTAGTTAAGCCGTTTGCAGCGTTGTAAGCTGAAGTGGAGCGGATATAGGTCGAACTGTTGCCGACCTTGGTTTCCGTTACTTGCCCCTTGGCGTTATAGGTATTGGTCGTAACAACGCCCTGCGGAGAGGTCGCCGTCAGAAGGTTGTGCTTGCTGTCATAGGTATAGTTGGTCTGATTGCCCTTCGGATCCGTTGATCGGGTTACGTTGTTGTTGCTGTCATAGGTAAAGGAATCGTGCTGCCCGATCAGGGAGGTATAACCGGTCAGGTTGCCGGAGGAATCATAGGCGTATGCCTGACTGAATTCTTCACGGTACAGCTGCATACCGTCAAAGTACGAGGTATTGCAGGCATAGGAGAACTCCGCTTGCAGCGCAACATAGGTATAGGCGGAGGGAGCAACGGCGGAACCGCATACGTACTGCCACTGTGAAATGTCAGTAAGGAACGGCATTTTCACAATGCTGATTTCGTTATAGTCGCTGTCCAGGAAGCGGACCCGAATATTCAGGTTGCAATAGCTTCTGTCATATGGACTTGTGTTTGCGATCCTCTGCGTGGTACAGGCCGGCGAGTTTGTATAGCACCATGCGCCGAAGGTCCATGTATCCCCGGCGCTGCCGTTGACGCGCGTATTGCAGTACAGATAGTTGTTGTAACTGTTTCCTGCAATTTTGTAGACATGCGTGTCCAGCATCGAAGGATGCGTCGTTCCCAGTGGCGTTGTATCCGAGCCGACATCCACGATCCCGCTGGGGGAGGTATCACAGTTTCCGTTAAAGTAATACTGATTGGTTCCGTTGTTCCAGTCCGTATTTTCCACCAGATTGTAGCGTCCGGGAGAAGCGCTTTGCTCGAACTGCACATAATCGACCCAGGCTTGTGCGCTTCCTCCGTTAACCACCTTTACGGTAACGGTTCCCGTATACGTCGATCGAAAACTGACGGAAAGCTTCTCCCATCCGGAGCCTTGCGCAACACCGACAGATGCGGGGGCGGATGTGACCGTGCTTCCGCTTGTCGGTACGATCTGCAAGTACACGCCCGATCCGCCGCACACCGAAGCAGAGAGCGTATACGTTTTTCCACTCGTTACCGAAACCGTTTGAGCGATATTCGCGGACGCATTCAATCGCATGGTGCGATGTCCGTTGTATCCGTAATCTCCGTAATACGAAGCGCCCGTACCAAGCGTCCATTCCGCGCTCCTCGCAAAATGGCCGTTTTTCAGAAGGTTGGTTGTGGTGCTCTGCAGTTTGGACACGGCGGAAAGCTGTGTCACCGTTCGATCCGCCGTATTGTAAGCGGCATATACGGCGTTGCCTTCATTATCCCGCAAGCTGACGGCCTGTCCGTTGTTGTCGAACTGGTAAATGGTATCGCGGCCTTGCTTATCGGTCACCGTTGTGCAGTTCCACCCATAGGTAAAGGTAAGATACTGCCCGGCGGTAGTGTTCGCCTTTTCTTCAACCTTGGTAACACGGTACGGAGCCGTTCCGTTATAGGTGTACGTCAGGTTGTAGGAATCTACGTTCATTGCGCGGGTCAAGCAGTGATTCGAATAGGTATAGGAACTGCTTTTTCCGTCCGCATAGGAGATCCCGGTCAAATCGGTTGAGGAATACGTATAATTGACGTTCAACCCGTTCGGAACGGTGATCGAAGAAAGAAGGTTGCTTGTATACGCGAGCGTAATGCTCTGCCCGGCGGACTGCCCGGCAAGCTTCTCTTGTATGCTTGTAATCTTCAGATCGGTAATGGTTGTGGAACTGTAGGAGATTAAAATCTGATTTCCGTTGGCGTCCTGAACGGTGGTCAATCTGCCGTTATTGACACCGGAATCACAGGCAAAGATCAATTTGTTTCCGCCCTTATCCGAGATCGTAACAGTTGTACCGGAAATCGTCAGCGTGCTGTTGTGATCCAGCTCGTTCACATATGTGTTGGCGCTGCTGTACTTGTAATATTGCCGTGTTCCGTCGCCGTCAATCAGCTGGTAATAGGTTGCGGTCCCCGTACGATTCGTAAGCTCCACTTTTTTCAGAGATTGCGAATAATTCAGCCTCCAACCGTATCCGTAACCGATATTGGTGGTTCTGTCGTTTGTGTTGTATACGTGGGAAAGTGAAACCGGTAAAACACCGTTGCTAACGGAAGCGTCTGCATGCATCCATGTCAGATTTCCGGAGAACAAGTTCACACTGCCGGTTCCGGCTCTTCCGGCCTGTTGACTGTAATAGGAGTACCGATCTTCAAGTCCTGTAGAGTTTACATAGATCAGGGAAAAATACGGATGTCCCGAATAGGCGGCATTGTAGTCGGCGGAGCGATATTCAATATAGGTACTGCCATCCAGCAGAATGCCGTAGTTTGACTGAATGCCGGCAATCCACTTTTTCGTAAGATCCGTAACGTCAAAATGATTGAAGTTGGAACCGTAAGCAGCACCGACAAGAGCAACGGCTCTGCTTGTATCTACAGGGTTTCCAAGCGCTTGAAATTTATTCCATGTATATGCCTGCGGCGTGATCCAGTCCTTAACGATCGGATAGGCCGTTACATAATAGCCGCCGTTTTCCGCCGCATACCGCGACAGATTTATAGTCGCCTCCAATACTACGTCTCCCGCCTGGAGCTGATTTTTCAAAGACGTAATATCGAAGTACACCAGCCCGTCATACGCTTTGCTGGAGCCTATTTTGATCCTGTCTCTGGTAGAATAGTTCGAAGTGGGAGAAGACGCCGTGATATACGCATCGATCGCACTTCCGCTGAACAAAGGCTTAATTTCCGGATCGATTACAACAGGATATGCCGCTTTCTGCAGCCACTCCATATCCGGCTCGACCATATAAATGAATGTGTTTTTATCAGCTGTATCAGGCGTATAATCGGGAAGGGGAATGTCCTCCAGAATATGCGCGATACGATCAGCTTCAAAAAGCTCCTCATCGGATGGCCATACCGCTTCTTCATCGACGGACGCCTCAGGCTCTTCATCCGTCGATTCCTCTGCGACTGTATCTTCTGTATCTTCTTCGCCGGTCGTCATCTCTGCTTCAAAATCAGAATTTTCTTCCGGCGCAGGATTTTCTTCCGGCTCTTCCGGAAGCGCATTGTCGGATTCCCGATCCTCTTCCTCGACAGATGCATCTTCCGCATTATCATCCGTTCCCTCGGTTGATTCCTCCGGAACCGTATCGGGCGCTTCAAATGGTTCATCCGACGATTCTTCCGGCAACGTTTCAGAACCGTCATTCTCGGATTCTTCGAGCGAAGGTTCAACAGAATCCTCGGACGAATTTTCTTGGGATTCCTCATCCAAAGTTTCTTCTGCGGATTCATCCACCTGATTCTCCGCCGAATCTTCGCTGTCTCGTCCGTATGCCCAAAGTATGCGATCATCCTCTTCCGAGACAACACTTTCGATTTCAACATTCTCACCGAATGCATCGCAGGCAAAGAAACCTATCGTATCCTTGTAGCTGCCGTAGATTCGGTAATAAACCGCGCCTTCTCCATCCGTGAAGGAGAACAGCGCTGCTGTCATTTCTTCGTCGGTATCTTCGGGCGTATAAAAATCGGGGACAATTTCAAGGGCGTTGTCTGCACTGTCCGGATCAATATTCAATCGCTCTGCGACAAAGGCCTGCCGCTGCATATCGAGTTCTGCCGCATCTGTAGACTCCGCCTGTTCTCCGTCTCGCTCAGGAAGCTCATCTTCTTCATTATCCCGAAGCGTAGGAGGAAATCTCCACGCCGAAGTCCGCGCAAACGGAGAAGCCGGGACCATCGAATTTCCGGTTCCGATTATATTTTCTTCTTCTGCAAGACCTTCTCCGACGTCTGTGTTTTCTGCTGCTGCGTTTGCTTTAGCACGATCTTCTCTGGCCTTACGCTCCGCTTCGATCCATGCGGCAAACTCGGATGCAGTCATGAGGCTGACACGAATATCTTCGCTTGTCTCACCGTCTGCATCTTCCATAGAGGGTGATCCAATACGGAAAACCGGCTCTTGTTTGTCGTTTTCAAACAAAATGCTGCCGTCTTCTTGTACAACAGGATACACGCCGTCGCACTTCAGTTCTAACTGGTATACTGTTTTTTCTGTCGGTCTCTCTTTAACCGTAATATATTCAGATAACGTATAGGACGTTAAAACGTATCGAACGCTTTCACCTGTTTCGGGATTCTCATACAGGATCGCGGAGGACAGCGTTTCGGGGAAGCGCAGCTCCATATCCTGTCGTTCATTTCCTGCCAGCTCGGCAAGAACCTCGCTTTCTTGTGAAAGGACCTGCGCTTTGCCGCCTTCCATGCGTAAAAACCGCCATGCGACAGACTGATCATTCAACGTATAGCGAACCAGCTGATCGGCGCCAAGGGAATCACCGAATTGAACATCTGCGCCTGCGACCGTGCGATACCGGGTTTCTTTATTCTTTTCATCTGTAAACGGGATTAACGTATTATCTATATCTCGCCATTTACCGTTTTCCTGCATATGAACAGGATACGGATAGAGAACGGCTTCCACCGCGCCGTCCGCTCGGAGAAAATGCTTTTCGCTTTCTCCTCGCTTGTTTTCCTCCTCTCCGATCAGTGGACTGTATGTCAACTGCACATCTCGGGAAAAATCCGTCTTGCTTTCATATTCCTTGATGATTCGACTCGTTTCCAGTTCATCCGCTAATGCCTTTGCGGGCATGGCAACGTAGGATACAAACAGACAGATCCCCGCCAGCAGTATCCCTATTACTCTCTTTGCTGCTTTGACTTTCATCTTCTTTGTCTCCTTTTCTGTAATTTTGAATGTGAAATCGCACTATATGTGATATAACGGCCGATAGCTTAAAGTATGAGAAACATGATTTCAATTTGTTAAACTGTTGTCGATCAGCGAGCCATCAATTGCACTGAAGGAAAACAATAGGGGCGAAAGACTTTGATCATTATCATCTGTACTTATCGGTGTATTTTTGTGTACTGTACCATAAAAATTCCAAGCCGGAATTAACTGCCCTATATCGTCGATATCCGAAAAAGTAATGCGATTTAAGCAAAAGCTGATACGATTAATCTGTATAGCCGAATCGTTTAGCTCGGAAAAACAAATGTTTTCGATTGTTCTCATCGCTTCTTGCATGAAAGGATCAAAATCGATTATCGTAACGTCATTCGTAATGGGCCTAACCATTTCCATGGGAGAATACCAGCTTATATAGTAAATCCCTTTTTCATCGACACATATACGAATACTTTCGTACTGCCATCGGTTAACTTCATTATTCGCAAGTAATATTCTATGCCCTGCATCATAATAGGTTCCGGGTATTTTACGGTAGCCTCTTGAGCATAATAACAAGTAAGAATACTCTTTCGGATTATCTTTGTTCGTTAAGGCAATTACTGAATTAACAGCTATGTCATCAATGCCTAATTTGGCCATAAACCATTCCGTATATGACACGGCATGCGTCGGCAAAAAAACTGCTTTCTCCAATCCGATATTTTGCAGTTCGATAGGATTATCCGGATCCGATATCAAAATGCGAGTATCTTGTTCTCCGCCAATTAAGCGGCATCGCCAATCCTGAAAGCAGAAATGCGCTTGGCGCCAAGGAATGGTTGTTCCTACAACATCATCTTTTTCATCTATATTAGGGTTTATTACCGAAAAGAAACGGGTCGGGGTCTGATTCTCTTCTGATCGTGCATCTACGCCAATGTAGGATAACAATGGAATTCCCCAGTGATTTGTTTCCTGAATTATCGATGCCATAGTTCCGTCGCAGGAAATGTTTGTGTCAAAGAGAGGGGCGTTAGGAAATCTATCGGCTAATGAACTGATCTCTCCTTTCAGATATTCTATATAGCCTGCTTCATCAGGGTCATTCTCTATCTGCTTCAGTTCGTCATAGTAACTTGATATTCGCTTGGCAATCTGTATTTTTGTTAATTCATATCTGTCCCTTTGCCACATTTGTGTTTCACTGCAAAGTTCATCAAACAATTGATATACCAGCGTTTGAGAAAAGCTACCTTTCTTTACTTCAACAATGGGTATCTCTGTGATGTCAGGCACATCAACAATAGCATTTACGGCAATCGAAACATCATCTCCAGTCCTGATTTCACATTGATAATCATTTGGAATATGGTATATGCTGCGAACATACAGCGGCATACTGGATCTATTATCGGAACAATCCGAACTGCTTGGTATGAAGAGTTTTATCTGGGGAAGTGATTCGCTTATCCCGACATCCGCGCCACTGTTTTGGCTGTGTGTTTCTTTCTGAGATGTCAATGAAGGTGTGCAGGATATGTGTGTCAAGACAATGAAACACCAAAGAACCAGTAAGAGACGCTTCATCTGTCTACCCTCTTTCTTATCCATGGCAGCAATAATATGTTCCATACCAATAGCCGAAAATTGAAGCAGACGCAGATTCTGTATTATTGATTATTTTTAAATGTATCTCATGATAAGCGGTTTTATATAAAGGTATCATTTTTTCACACGGGCTGCACCATTCAACGGGCGGACCTAAGGCCACGGCGTTCTCATTCACAGGTTGTATGTATATTGACAGTACCTCATTTGAATTCATTTCAAGGACGCTTACATAAATATAGTCATCCCACAGATATTTTGCACCTGAAGTGGCAAACGGTTTGATGATAGCCTTTTCCGTATAGATTTCATTATCGCAAATACCGGCCGAGAAGGTGGCTGTTGAAACATTTTCCTCAATGTGGTTAGAATGGGATACGAATAGCAAGGAACTGCAGAGAAACCATAGAAACAGTTTTATAAATATGCTTCGACACATTTTCTATATAACTCCATTTCACAGCAAATGATCCGCACTATTAGGTTCTCATTAAATATGACTAAAAAAACAAAGGCATATGATGTGTATAATAAAAAAATTTTATGACGAATTATTCCTTCAACAAAGCAAAAAGCATGGGATGTGTTGTTTATATTAAAAAATACTTCCTGTAATACTCTTTCCACATCCGATAAACAAGAACTGTCGTATCACTCCAAAATGCATTAAAAAATACTGACATCAAAACAGATTCGTAAAAATGTTGTAATACTATGCGTGA
>JAFUDD010000368.1 GCA_017459315.1 Clostridia bacterium
AGATTTCCTATGTGCTTGTCGGCTTGTTTACGATGACGCCGGACGGTGTGACGGGCGGCCTTCTGCACGTTATGTTCCATGCCTGCATCAAGATCTGCTTGTTCCTTGTCGCGGGCTCGGTGATCGTCAACCTCCATAAAACGCGTGTGTCCGAGCTGAAGGGCCTCGGCAAGCAGATGCCGGTGACGCTGTGGGCGTTCACGATTGCTTCGCTGGGCTTGATTGGTATTCCGCCTGCGTCGGGCTTTGTCAGCAAATGGTATCTGGCGCTCGGCGCGCTCGATTCCGGCCTGCCGGTGCTGAACTGGCTTGCGCCGGTCGTGCTGCTCGTTTCGGCGCTGCTCACCGCGGCGTACCTGCTGCCCGTCACGATCAACGGCTTCTTCCCCGGCAGGGACTTTGCCGCGCCTGCCCGCACCGATGAGGGGACAGCGGTCATGTGGGCGCCGATTGCCGTGCTTGCCGCCGTATCGCTGCTGCTCGGCGTGTTCGCGGGGCCGCTTGTCGATTGGGTCCGCGGCATTGCCGCCGCTTTGGTATAGGGGGACGCATGAATCCGCTGCTGTTATTGATCACAATTCTGCTGCCGTTTATTGCGGGCATTGTGATCTACCTGTCGCCGCTGCGATCCTATAAGGCGCTCACGGGCGTGACGCTGGCGGTAACGGTGCTGACCTCCGCGCTCGCATGGACGGCGCTGCTCGCGGGCGTGCCGGAGGCGCTTACGGCGATCCGCTTTGCACCGAATCTGGCGCTGCTGTTCCGGCTCGACGGGCTCGGGCGGTTTTTCGTCGGCGTCGTGGCGACGCTGTGGCCGCTTACGGTGCTGTATGCCTGTTCGTACATGGAACGCGAAAAACACCTCAACATGTTCTTCGGCTTCTTTCTGGAGGCCTACGGCGCAACGCTCGGCGTGGCGATGGCGGGCAACCTGTTCACGATGTACTGCTTCTATGAGCTGCTGACGCTCACGACCGTGCCGCTGATCATTCAGCCGATGACGAAGGAAGCCAAAAAAGCGACGCGCACCTACCTGCTGTTCTCGCTCGGCGGCGCGGCGTTCGCGTTCGCCTCGATGATGTTTTTGATCGCCAACGGCATGTTCGAGCCGTTTCTGCTCGGCGGCATTATGAACGCGCACCCCTACGGCAACGATACCGTGACCGAGCTCTTTTGGCTGTTCGGCTTTCTCGGCTTCGGCGTGAAGGCGGCGATCTTTCCGCTGCATAAGTGGCTGATCAAGGCCTCCGTCGCGCCGACGCCGGTGACGGCGCTGCTGCATGCCGTTGCAGTCGTCAAGTCCGGCGCGTTCGCCGTGATCCGGCTGACGTATTACTGCTTCGGCACGTCGATTCTTCAAGGACGCTGGGTGCAGTACGTTGCAATCGCGCTGACCGCGTTCACCATCGTCTACGGCTCGTCGCTGGCCGTGAAGGAAACGCATTTCAAGCGCCGCATGGCGTATTCGACGGTGGCCAATCTGAGCTACATTCTGTTCGGCGCGGTGCTGATGACGCCTGCCGGGCTGTATGCGTCGCTGCTGCATCTTGCGGCGCATGCGTGCATCAAGATTCTGGCGTTCTTCTGTGTCGGCGCGGTGCTGCACCAAACCGGCCGAACGAGCATCTTCGAGCTCGACGGCATCGGAAAGAAGATGCCGGTCACATTCGTCTGCTTCACGCTGTCGGCGTTCGCACTGATGGGACTTCCGCCGTTTTCGGGGTTCGTCAGCAAATGGTATCTGCTGACCGCGGCGGCCAAGGCCGGCGGGTTCGCCTACGTCGGCGCGGCGGCGCTGCTTCTATCCGCGCTGCTTACCGCGATCTATATGCTCACAATCGTGCGGCGGGCGTGGTTCCCGGATACGAACGCGGATCTTGCTTCGCTTGAAACGGTACACGAGACGGACTGGAGAATGCTTGTGCCGCTTGTGATTTTGGCGGCGGGGACGCTGCTTTGCGGCATCTTTTCCACGCCGATTCTGAACGCCGCCAAGGCGATTGCCTTGGGTCTGTAAGGAGGGGACGGGATGCTGTACAGTCTGATTTTCCTCCCGATGGGGATGGCGCTTCTTGTGTACCTTGTCGGCACGGCGAACAACCGTTTGCGCAATCTGCTGGCCGCGGCGACGACGATCACGGAATTGGTGCTCGCCGTCGTGATCGCGCTGCTGCCGAACCTTTCGGCGGGCATCGACGGGATCGCGGGCATGGGGGTCCGCCTCGAAACCGACGGCTTTCGGCGCGTGTACCTTGTCGTGATCGCGTTTTTGTGGATGATGACGATGCTGCTCGGCAACGAGTATTTTTCACACTATTCGACCTGCAACCGCTATTATTTCTTTAATCTCATGACGCTCGGCGCGACGATGGGCGTGTTCCTTGCCGCCGACCTGTTCACGGCACTGGTGTTCTTTGAGATCATGTCGTTCACGTCGTATACGTGGGTGATCCAGGAGGAGACGGAGGCCGCGATCCGCGCGGCAAATACGTACCTTGCGGTCGCCGTTATCGGCGGCTTGGCGGCGCTGATGGGGCTGTTCCTTCTGCAGCATACGCTCGGCACCACGACGATCTCAGCGCTGTATGAGAAGGCGCAGACGTGTGACAACAAGGCCGTGCTGTATGCGGCGGGCGGGTGCATCCTGTTCGGCTTCGGCGCAAAGGCCGGCATGTTCCCGCTGCATATCTGGCTCCCGAAGGCGCATCCGGTCGCGCCCGCGCCCGCAAGCGCGCTGCTGTCCGGCCTTCTCACCAAGTCCGGCATCTTCGGCGTTGTGGCGATCACGGCGAACATCTTTCGGAACGATGCCGCGTGGGGAACGCTGATCCTTGCGCTCGGCACCGTGACGATGGTGCTCGGCGCGCTGCTGGCCCTGCTGTCGGTCGATCTCAAACGCACGCTTGCGTGCTCGTCGGTGTCGCAGATCGGTTTCATCCTCGTCGGGATCGGCATGCTGCCGCTGCTCGGTGCGGAAAATGCGCTGGCGGCAAGGGGCGCTCTGTTGCATGCGCTGAACCATTCGCTGTTCAAGCTCGTCCTGTTTATGGCGGCGGGCGTCGTATACATGAACCTGCATCAGCTGAACCTCAACGACATTCGCGGCTTCGGCCGCAAAAAGCCGCTGCTGCTCGTTCCGTTCCTGTTCGGCGCGGTCGGCATCGGCGGGTTCCCGCTGTTCAACGGCTACGTGAGCAAGACGCTGCTGCATGAAAGCATCGTCGAATATATCGAGCACCTCGAAGCGCACGGCCTGAACGCGTTCGGCTTCCGCACCGTCGAATGGCTGTTCCTGTTTTCCGGCGGCGTCACGGTCGCGTATATGACCAAGCTGTTCGTGGCCTTGTTTTTGGAAAAGCACCCGACCCGGCAGGCCGAATTCGATGCCAAAAAACGATACATGAATCCGGTCAGCGCGTTTGCGCTTTGCGGCTCGGCGCTGCTGCTGCCCGCGCTGGGGCTTTCCGCGAATGTCACGATGAACGGCATCGCGGAGCTCGGCACGGACTTTTTCCACGGCGGCGCATTGGCGCATCCGGTGCAGTATCTCGCATGGGGCAATCTCAAGGGCGGTCTGATCTCCATTGCCATCGGCTTTGCGCTGTACTTCGGCGTCGTGCGCACGGTGCTGATGACGGGGAAGAAGGGCGAGCGCGTGTATGTGAACCGCCTGCCCGCATGGCTTGATTTAGAGGAGCTGCTCTATCGGCCGCTGGCCAAGGGTGTGCTGCAGGTCGGCAAGACCGTGTCGCACGCGTTTTCCGATGCGCTCGATGCGCTTGTGCTGCTGCTGCGGAAAACGGTCTACCGCGATCTGAAGCCGCCGGTTGAGGATGAAGCCGTCCAAACCGTTGCTTATCGTATGGGTGCGCTGCTTGACCGCGCGGCGATCCGGCACGGCAAGGAGGCCGAGGGCGGCCGCCGCTACGCCGAGCTGTCCTATCGCGCGCGCCGTACGCTGCGCACGACCTCGCGCCATATCACCGGCAACCTTTCGTTTGCGCTGCTGATGCTTGTGCTGGCGATCAGCGCCGTGTTCGTGTATGTTCTCTTGATGCGATAAAGCCGATGCAAAAGCGCCGTCTGTTTGGGACGGCGCTTTTCACATCTATGCAATATTGAAAAACGATAAAAAATAGTTGACATTCGATACAG
>JAFUDD010000030.1 GCA_017459315.1 Clostridia bacterium
CTCTGCTTTCCCCATGGATAGGTATGATCCAGCGTATCGACGGCCTTTACGATCAATTCATTGCGTTCCTGCAGTACATCGGTGATATCAAACGAAAAGGGAAGATAACCGCCTTTATGCTCTCCGAGCCGCTGTCCGTTCAACATCACTTCACATTGCTGATCAACTGCGCCGAAATGCAGAATGGTTCTATCCTGATTTGCCGGAACGGGAACGGAAAACGTTTTGTGATAGTACATCACTTCATCAGCGGCAATTCTGCGTCCGACGCCGGAGGCCTTGGATTCGGGCGGATAGGGGACTTGAATAACGGTAAAGAAGGCGTTTTCCATGTCCGAATCCTTCTGCGCGATCGTTAACTCCCATTCTCCGTTCAAGCAAAAAAAGCTGTCGCGCTGAAGCTGCGGACGCGGATAGGCGGTCAGCATACCGGTTCCTCCTTAAAACGTAAAATGATGCTTTGTTACGGAGACAAAAGGCTCATCGGCTTTCAGCACGGCGGAAGGGAACTGCGGCTTATTCGGCGCATCGGGAACCTGTTCCGTTTCCAAGCATACTGCCGCACGCAGCTCGTATACGGCGCCGTTCTTTCCTTTGTGTGCAGCAAGCTGATTGGCTGTATACAGCTGTATGGCGGGCAGATCTGTGGAAACGGCAAGCTCGATTCCCGTTCGGTCACCCACAAGCCGGACCGGCTCTTCACCGTCGAGCAAATAGCAATGATCATAGCCAAGCCCGTAGGAAAGCTGCACGTCTGCGGTGTCAATGCGGGATCCGATCATTTGCTTCGTTCTGAAATCAAACGGCGTATCGGTCACATCCGCAAGCTCGCCGGTGACAAGCGCATGACTGTCGGTAGGACAATAATAGGAGGCAGGGAGGGTCAGCGTATGGTGCTCTACGCTGCCGGAATCGTGTCCGTTCAAATTCCAATACGCATGGTTGGTCAGATTCAGGATCGTATCGGCATCGGATATTGCATCGTATCGAATAGACAAAGTATTGTCGTCATCAAGAGTATAGGTGACAGACACGCGGAGATTTCCCGGGTAATATTCTTCACCGTCCGAAGACACACGGGTAAAGGTTACATGCTGCGTATCGGCTTCGGCAACGTCCCATACGCGAAACGCAAATCCGTTCGGTCCGCCGTGCAGATGATTCGGGCCGTCGTTGACGGCAAGCTGATAGCTCTTGCCATGCAGCTTGAATTTTCCTTCCGCAATGCGATTGGCAAAGCGGCAGCAGATCGCGCCGAAGAAGGTTCGATGCTGCTCGTATTCGGAAGGCGTATCATAGCCGAGACATACATCGACCGGCCCATTTTTGGCCGGAACGATCAAAGAGGTCAGCGTGCAGCCGAGTGTCATAATGTCGGCCTGCATACCGTTTATATTGGTTAACGTATACCGATAAACGGGCTCGCCGGATTGCGTGTTCCCGAAGAATGTTTTCTTTTGCATGATTATATCACCTCCAACGTGTATTATAACAGATAAATACCTGTTTTCATAGTGTTGATTGTCGAAATCCGAACAACAAAAAAAGCTCCGCATCGGGAGCTTGTGCATGCTTGCAGCTTCAGGGGCTTAATCAGTTGTTGGACTCAGCAAGCTTTTTCGCGAGCTGTGCCTTTTTACGATTGGCCGCATTCTTATGAATGATACCCTTCGCAGCACTCTGATCAACCGTCTTGACTGCGCTCAGATATGCCTTCTCCGTAGCTTCCTTGTCACCAGCTTCGAAGGACTCGTCTATACGGCGGTTAGAAGTCTTCAGTGCGGATGTATCCATACGATTGCGGAGATTCTCATCTTTCGTAATCCTTGCACGCTTGATTGCGGACTTGATGTTTGCCAAAGCATTTCACCCCCTATAAGATTCGTCCATAACGAACACGCCGTTACGAACGGATGAAAGTATACCATACAAAGCCCTTTATTGCAAGCATTATTTTTCCAAAACACGGCATTTTTTCAAAATATTTAACGACTGTACGAAATCCGAACTGCATTTTTCAAAACATTGGCAAAAACTGTGCTGATCCATAGTTCACAACTTCGTTGCATTTCCCCGATTGACTTTGCAGAACACCGAGACTATAATGTAAACAATGATTAGCACTCGAAAAGAATGAGTGCTAAACGAAACACAGGAGGATGATTCATCATGAAATTGCAACCGTTGTTTGACCGTGTCGTGATTAAGAATGTTGAGACGGAAGAGGTTTCCAAGGGCGGCATTCTGCTTGCCGGCAGTGCCAAGGAAAAGCCGCAGATGGCGGAAGTTATTGCGGTCGGCCCGGGCGGCATGGTTGACGGTAAGGAAGTCGGGATGGCTGTTAAGGTCGGTGATAAAGTTGTTTATTCCAAGTACGCCGGCACAGAAATCAAGCTCGATGGTACCGAATATATCATTGTCAAACAGAACGATATTCTTGCGATTGTGGAATAAAGAAACGGAGGTAACTTGTTATGGCTAAACAGTTGAAATACGGTGAAGATGCAAGAAAGGCTTTGGAGAGCGGTTTGAATCAGCTCGCCGATACCGTTAAAATCACTCTCGGACCGAAGGGCAGAAACGTTGTCCTCGAGCGCAAGTTCGGCGCGCCGCTGATCACCAACGACGGTGTTACAATCGCCAAGGAGATCGAGCTTGAAGATCCGTTTGAAAATATGGGTGCGCAGCTTGTCAAGGAAGTTGCAACCAAGACGAATGATGTTGCCGGTGACGGCACAACGACCGCTACGCTGCTTGCGCAGGCGATGGTTCGTGAAGGTCTCCGCAACGTTGCCGCAGGCGCCAACCCGATGGTCGTCCGCAGAGGCATCGAAGCAGCCGTGAACGAAGCTGTCGAAGGACTCCGTGAGCTTTCTGTGCCGGTCGGTTCCAAGCAGGCGATCGAGCAGGTTGCGGCCATTTCCGCAGGCAGCGAGGAAGTCGGCAAGATGATCTCCGACGCGATGGAGAAGGTCGGCAAGGACGGCGTCATCACGATTGAAGAGAGCAAAACCATGAAAACCGAACTGAATATCGTCGAAGGTATGCAGTTTGATCGCGGCTATTGCTCCGCTTATATGGCCACCGATACCGACAAGATGGAAGCGGTTCTGGAAGATCCGTATATTCTCATCACCGAAAAGAAGATCAGCAACATTCAGGAAATTCTCCCTGTGCTTGAGCAGATCGCACAACGTGGCAAAAAGCTGTTGATCATTGCCGAGGATGTCGAGGGCGAAGCTCTGGCAACGCTGGTGATCAATAAGCTCCGCGGCGTATTCACCTGCGTAGCCGTCAAGGCGCCCGGATTTGGCGACAGACGCAAAGCCATGCTGCAGGATATCGCGATTCTGACCGGCGGTCAGGTCATTTCCGACGAGCTCGGCATGGATCTCAAGGAAACCACGATTGATCTCCTGGGTACCGCGAAGCAGGTCAAGGTGGATAAGGAAAATACCGTGATCGCAGGCGGCGCAGGCGATCCCGCTGAAATCGCAGCGCGTATCAAGTCGATTCGTGCACAGATGGAGGAGACGACCTCCGATTACGACCGTGAGAAGCTGCAGGAGCGTCTTGCGAAGCTCGCAGGCGGCGTTGCCGTTGTATCTGTCGGTGCGGCTACTGAGGTCGAAATGAAGGAACTCAAGATGCGCATGGAAGATGCTCTCGCGGCGACTCGTGCCGCGGTCGAAGAAGGCATTGTTCCGGGCGGCGGCGTTGCATTGCTGTCTGTGCTGGATCGCGTCAAAGCGTATGCCGAGACCTGCACCGGCGATAAGAAGACCGGTGTGGAAATCGTTCTTCGCGCGCTCGAAGAGCCGATCCGTCAGATTGCTAAGAACGCCGGCGTGGAAGGCTCCGTTGTGGTCGAGAATATCAAGCGTGAAAAGACGCCGGGTTAC
>JAFUDD010000369.1 GCA_017459315.1 Clostridia bacterium
CTTTCGTCGGTCACGATCGGGCCGAATGTCGCTTACCTGCCGGACGGCCTGTTTGCCGGCTGCACGGTGCTGCAAAGCATCGTACTGACGAACCCGCATCCCGAAACGCTCTCCGTGGGGCAGGGGCTTTTGGACGGCACGGATGCGCTTGTGTATGTGCCGCGGGCGGCGTTTTCGCACTATGCGGTCAACTATTTCTGGTCGATGTATGCCGACCGGCTGCAGGCAGCGGAGTGAAATCGGCGGACGCTGCCGGCAGCAATAATTCTCTTGCAATCCGGGCGGCTTGCCGCTATAATGAATATATATTTGCGGTAAGGCAAATTTGAACGCAAAAGAACGGATCGACCGCCAAAAAACGCACGGAGGAAGCAACGCATGGAAACGGATATCATTCTCATCAACAGCGCGGGCGAGGGCATGGATGCCGCACTTGCCGAGACCGAAAAGGCGGCGGCGTATCGCGGACTGAACGCCAAGGAAGCGCTGCGGCTGCGTCTGCTTTGCGAGGAGCTGATGGGCATGCTGCGCACGATCGTCGGGGAAAAGAACGCGCGATATTGGATCGAAGCGGACGGCAAAGCGTTTTCGCTGCATCTTGCGATGAAGACGCGCATGAACGCCGATCTGCGCGAGGCGCTTTTGGACGCCACGACGACGGGGCGAAACGAAGCGGCCAAGGGCTTTATGGGAAGGCTTTTAGATATCCTTTCGCAGATGGGCGAGCAGGACGACGCCGGCGTGCTGCCGATGGGCAGCTACGGCTTCTATCCGGCGGCGGACATGGCGGGCGCGGAAGCGCCGATGCACGGCATGATGCCCTGCTGGTCGCTGCAGACCTATCGGAACGATCTCGGTCAGCACCGCGAACAGGAAGCGGAAAAGTGGGACGAACTGGAAAAATCCATTACGGCAAAGCTCGCCGATGAGGTTACAATCTTCATCCATGGCGGCGATGTGGAAATGGTTGTGGAGAAAGCATTCTGAGTGAAGATACGAAAGGAGTTTATACTATGAAAATCAATCAGACCAAGAACGGCGAGGCGCTTGTGATCGCGCTCGAGGGCAGACTGGACACCATGACTGCACCGGAGCTGGAAGCAATGCTCAAGGACGGCTTGGAGGGCGTGACCGATCTGACCTTCGACTTTGCCAAGCTCGACTATATCTCCTCCGCAGGCCTCCGCGTGCTGCTTTCCGCACAGAAGACGATGAACCGTCAGGGCTGCATGAAGGTCACGAACGTGAACGAAATGATCATGGAGGTCTTTGACGTTACCGGCTTTGCGGACTTTTTGACCATTGCATAAGGATAACCCGAGGGATGGGCGGCTGCACGCATGGCCGCCCGCCCGTCGGATCAGACCGGAGTTCAAATGAAATATATAAAAGGAATCGCAATCGGCGGGCTGCAGCAAAAGATTTTCAATCTTATGGTAATCTTTATTGCAGCCCTTATTGCTGCCTACGCGGCGGTGGCCGTGTTTCAGCAGAGAAATCTGTCCGGCATCGTCGAGGACGCCGCCGGGCAGCAGCAGGCGGCCATTGCTGCGGTGTCGGAACAGACGATGGACGCCGTGCTGCAAACGTCCATGTCGCGCACCACGGCTTTGCAGGCGTACATTGCCGACGATCTGTTCAGCGACGTGC
>JAFUDD010000370.1 GCA_017459315.1 Clostridia bacterium
GACCCAGCAGGTGGACTGCGACGGCCCCGCCTCCATCAACAACAACTTCACCGGCAAGGCCTCCATCGGCTTCCCGGCGGGCGTCGTGATTGCGGCGACCTGGAACATCGACCTTGCGAAGCAGTTCGGCCAGTCCATCGGCAAGATGGCGGACGAGATGGACGTTTCCGGCTGGTACGCGCCCGCGATGAACATTCACCGCACCGCGTTCTCCGGCCGCAACTTCGAGTATTACTCGGAGGACGGTCTCATCTCCGGCAAGATGGCGGCGAACGCGATCCTCGGCGCAGCGGAAAGCGGCGTGTATGCGTTCATGAAGCACTTCGCGCTGAACGATCAGGAGACGCACCGTACCGACATGCTCTGCACATGGACCAACGAGCAGGCCATGCGTGAAATCTACCTCAAGCCGTTTGAGATCTGCGTCAAGGAAGGCAAGTGCGGCGCGGTCATGTCCGCGTTCAACTACATCGGCAACAAGTACGCAGCGGCGACGACCGAGCTGCAGAACGACGTTCTCCGCGGCGAATGGGGCTTCAAGGGCATGGTGCTGACCGACTACTTCGGCGGCTACGGCTATCAGGATGCCGATATCCTGATCCGCAACGGCAACGACTTCTGCCTCACCCCGCAGGCGACCGACTTCTCCAAGGTCACCGATACGACGAGCGCCACCTCCGTCCTTGCGATGCGTACCGCGGCGCACAACATCCTCTACACGACCGCCACCAGCCGCGCCTATGCGAACGGCAACGGCGGCAGCACCGCGACGTGGGAGATCGTCAAGAACATCATCCTGGCGGTTATCATCGTCCTGTGCGCGTTCCTGGAGTTCCTCGTCATTCGCAAGTTCCTCAAGGGCTTGAAGGCCAAGAAGGCATAATTCCCTATTCCCGATATTCCCTTATGCGGGCTGCCACCCCGTCCCTCGGGCTACGGTGGCGGCCCGCCCTTTGTATCCCGCTGTGCAGCGGCGGCACAATCTGTCGTAATCGGTGCACAAACCGACACAAGCGGCGCTTTAGAAGCCCGCAAAAATCTTGTAAAATGGTAAAGTAAGATTGGACAAGCCTGTGGAATTTGTCCTTTACAAACACGTCAGTATCCAGTAAAATTGTATTTGTACCATTAGAGGGGAGGAACGGTAACCTTGAAGCATGAAGATCTGATCAAGCAAATGACCTTGGAAGAAAAGTGTCATCTGCTTTCGGGGCGCGATTTTTGGCAGACCCAAAGCGTAAAGCGTCTCGGCATCGAAAACATGACCCTGTCGGACGGACCGCACGGTATCCGCAAGCAGGAGGGCGCGGGCGACCAGCTCGGTCTGAACGGCTCCCTGCCCGCCACCTGCTACCCCACCGCCGCGACGATGGCGAACTCCTGGGATCCGGCGCTTGGCGAGGAGCTCGGCAAGCATCTCGGCGCAGAGGCCGCTTCGCAGGATGTGTGCGTTCTGCTCGGCCCAGGTCTGAACATCAAGCGCAGTCCTTTCTGCGGCCGCAACTTTGAGTATTTCTCCGAGGATCCGTACCTTGCCGGCAAGATGGCGGCGGGCTATATCCGCGGCATTCAGGCAAACGGCGTTTCCGCCTGCCCGAAGCACTTTGCCGCCAACAACACGGAGCTGAGACGCATGGCCTCCAACTCGGTCATGGACGAGCGCACGCTCCGCGAAATCTACCTCACCAACTTTGAAATCGCCGTGCGCGAGGGGCATCCGAAGTCGATCATGTCCTCCTACAACATGGTCAACGGCACCTATGCCAACGAGAACGCGCATCTTTTGCAGGAGATCCTGCGCGATACGTGGGGCTTCGACGGCTTCGTCGTGTCCGACTGGGGCGCCAACAACGACTTTACCGAGGGCGTTCGCGCCGGTTCGCACCTCGAAATGCCGTCCTCGGGCGGCGACGGCCCGCGCCAGCTGATGCAGGCCATAGCGGACGGCAAGATCACCGAAAAGGAAGTAGACGTCCGCGTAGACGAGCTGCTCGATGTGATGCTGTCCACTCGCAAGGCCGTGAACCCCTTGAAGGGCAAGCCGTTCGATAAGGACGCGCATCATGCGTTTGCGCAGAAGGCGAGCGAGGAGAGCATCGTCCTGCTGAAGAACGAAAGCCGTATCCTCCCGCTGCAAAAGGGCGCGAAGGTCGCCGTGATCGGTGAATTTGCACAAAAGGCGCGGTATCAGGGCGCAGGCTCCTCCGTCGTCAACTGCACGAAGCTCGATCACACGATGGACGTGATCGGCAACTTTGATCTCAACGTCGTCGGCTTTGAGGCCGGTTATCCGCGCCACGGCGCGACGAATCCCGAAATGCAGCAGAAGGCCGTCGAGCTTGCCAAGAAGGCCGACACCGTCCTGCTCTACCTCGGCTTGGATGAGATCAGCGAATCCGAGGGCCTCGACCGTTCGACGCTGTCGCTGCCGAAGTGCCAGATTGAGCTGCTCGACGCCGTTGCCGCCGCGAACCCGAACATCGTCGTCGTGATGAGCGCCGGTTCCTCCGTCGAGATGCCGTGGATCGACAAGGTCAAGGGCCTTGTGCATGGCTACCTCTGCGGGCAGGCGGGCGCGAGCGCCGTTTTGAAGGTGCTGCTCGGCGAGGTCAACCCGTCCGGCAAGCTCTCCGAAAGCTACCCCATCAAGTATGAGGACTGCTCCACTTCGACCTACTTCCCCGCCAAGGAACGCAGCGTGGAATACCGCGAGGGTCTGTACGTCGGCTATCGCTATTACGACACCGCGAAGGTTCCCGTCCTCTTCCCCTTCGGCTTCGGCCTGAGCTACACGAGCTTTGCCTACTC
>JAFUDD010000371.1 GCA_017459315.1 Clostridia bacterium
AGCGCGTTTTCACATCAGCTTCCCGTTGGCTACAGCGCCGCCGATTATGCCCGCAGCGGATTCTTTGAGCTTTGCGGCGTCGCGGCCATCAACGCTGTCCTTTCCGTGCTTCTGAATCTGTTCACGCAGAAAGGCGGCAAAGCCGTGTCTGCGATCCGGAAAGGCATTATTTTGCTGCTGTCTATGGAAACCCTTGTGCTGATTGCAACAGCTGTTTCTAAAATGCTGTTGTACATCGAAAGATTCGATTTGACATTGACGAGACTGTGGCCGACGTTCTTCCTATGTTTCCTTGCAATCGGATTTCTCGCTTTGATTCTGTCTCTCTTTTGGAAAAAGGTAAAGGTGCTTCCGATCCTTCTTTCGCTTGGATTGCTGTTCGCCCTTGTTTATCCGTTCTGCCGCGTGCCGCGATTCGTTGCGAAATACAATACGGACGCCTATTTTTCAAAGATGGAAAAGGGAGAAAAGGCGGAAATAGATGTGAATTATCTTTCGTTGCTCGGAGAAGCTGCCGTACCGGAATTGATGCGTCTTTACACCAGCCCCGATCTTGATGCAAAGACGCGGGAAAAGGTCAAAGAATCGCTGTTGGATATGATCTTCCCGGACACATGGTGGAATCCCGTTAAGGAACAGGATGCGAACGGAGAATGGTATTTACTGTCTGTGTATACACCGGAGCGTCAGAAGCTGTTAGCCGATTATATAAACAGCAACAAATAATCACTTGATCGATTTTAAGTATGACTTTTGAACATCAGTAATACGATAACTCTCAATCGCCTTTTGGATGGTTTTACGGTGTGTCCAATCGTCCAAAAGGCGGTTTTCTATGTACGGTATCGTCGCGTCATACTGCTTGGCGAGTGCCGTCGCAAAATACCATGCCACCATCATGCGCACATAGTAATTGGGATGATCAATGGCAACGGCTTCATCGAGATCGGATGGCGTAAACCGATCGTCCAGAAAATGCGTCAGCCGCATATTCAGTCCGAAACGAATTGTATAAACCTTGTCCGAGCGAATCCATTCCCCGGTTTTTTCATGCAGAACATCAAGAGACTTTTTAAAGCAAGGCGGGCGTAAGCTGTCACACGTCGCCCAGTTGTCGATATAAGGTAGAAACGCCTCAACAGAAGCAAGGCAGCTGTCAAAGTCTCGATTCCGCATCAGGAGAAATCCGTGCAGATTGTTTTCATCGAGATAATAGTGCGGCAATGTCTGCAAAAAGGCAATGCCCTCAGGCATGTTATACAGCTCTTTGGCAAGTGCTTTCAATACCGGCAGCTTAATACCGAGAACCCGTTCCGGTTCTATATTCGGAACAAGGCGGCGAAAAAACGCCGCGTTCTTTTCGTCATATAAGGCCTCGACTTGTTCGGTGACTGTCATATGGTGCTCCTTCCTAATGTTCGAAGGGTAGACTTACAGAGCAACACTTTTTACAAATGAAGCCATGCAGTTTGGTATTGCAGTGAAATTTTGCAAAACCTACAAAATACAACAAAACCCCGAAAAAACGGGGTTTTATCGTGGCGCAGAGAAAGGGATTCGAACCCTTGATACGGTTCCCCGTATACACGATTTCCAGTCGTGCGCCTTAGACCAGCTCAGCCATCTCTGCACGGCTCATCTATCTTACAATACCTTTCCGAAAAATGCAAGTGTTTTTTTGAAAAAGTTTTATTTGAAACGTAAAATATAGTGCAACACCGTTGACATAATCGTCGATACTCGATAAGATGATACAGTTGTTGTTTTTCAACGTGTGCAGAAAAGCAGCGATAAAACGTGAGTTCGTAACCATCCTCACGTAAATAAAAACTAAGGAAAAATTACATGAAGGAAAACAGTTTGTTCTCGGTACGACGCATTGCGCAGGGCGGTCTGATTGCCGCGCTGTATGTCGTATTCACCTATGTCAGCTACACGATGAACCTTTCCGGTCAGCTTGCGGTACAGCTTCATCTTTCCGAAGCTCTTACGGTTCTCCCCTACTTTACACCTGCGGCAATTCCCGGTTTAACAATTGGCTGTCTGCTCGCCAATCTGATTACCGGCGCAGCCGTATGGGATGTCATATTCGGATCGTTGGCGACGCTGATCGGCGCTATCGGCACGTATTTGCTGCGGAAATATCGGTATATGGCTTCTGTCCCGCCGATCCTTGCCAATACGATCATCATTCCGTTTGTGCTGAAGCTCGCCTATCAGCTTCCCGACGCCGGCTGGCTGCTTGCACTCAGCGTTTTCATCGGTGAAGTGATCTGCTGCGGTATTCTCGGCACGATTCTGCAAACGGTAATGATCAAGTATCCGAACATCATCGGCGAAAAGCAAAGCAAGGAGAACTAATCCGCTTGTAAAGTTGCGGAACACCTTGCAATTTGCTTTCAGAGTCGATATAATAGGAATAACCTCAAAAAAAGAATGGAGTATTTTGTATGAAACAATTAGTTGGTTCTGCGAGCAACGGTAAGTCCGGCGGCCCGACCTCCGTCATCAATGCCAGCGCATACGGCGTTATCCGTACCGCGCTTGACAATCCGAACATCACCAAGGTCAACGGTGCAGCACACGGCATCCGCGGCGTTCTGGACGATGTTCTCTATGACATGGGCGAAGAAGATCCCAATGAGCTTGCTCTTCTGCTGAACACGCCTTCCTCCGCTCTCGGTTCCTGCCGCTATAAGCTGAAGGATTCCGATGTGGACGATACCGATTACAAGCGGATCCTTGAAATCTTTAAAAAGTACAATGTTCGTTATTTCTTCTATAACGGCGGCAACGACTCGATGGACACCTGCAACAAGATTTCCAAGTATATGCAGCGCGTCGGTTATGAATGCCGCGTGATGGGCGTTCCGAAGACAATTGACAATGACCTTTTCGGCACCGACCATTGCCCCGGCTTTGCCTCCGCTGCCAAGTACGTTGCGACCTCCTGCATGGAAATCTATCAGGATGCTCGCGTTTATGACACGCCGATGATCTGCATTGTCGAGATCATGGGCCGTCATGCCGGCTGGCTCGCCGGCAGCGCCGCCGCGGCTACCTACATGGGCTGCGGTCCCGACCTCATTTATCTGCCGGAGACATATTTCGATGTAGAGAAGTTCCTCGCGGATGTCGAGCGTCTCTATAAGGAAACCGGCAAGGTGTTCGTTGCCGTTTCCGAGGGTATCCATGATGCGACAGGCAAGCTGATTGCCGAGTACGGCGCAGAAGACGCCAAGGTCGATTCCTTCGGCCATAAGCAACTCGGCGGTCTCGCTTCTACGCTTGTCGATATGGTCAAAAACCGCATCGAGGGCGTCAAGATCCGCGGCATCGAGCTGTCCCTCCTGCAGCGCTGCGCAGCACATTGCGCCTCGCAGACCGACATCGACGAATCCTTTGCAGCCGGTAAAGCGGCGGTTGAAAATGCCGTTAACGGCGTTACGGATAAGATGGTCGCGTTCGAGCGCAGCTATGATGCAAACGGCAACTACGTCTGCAACTTCAAGCTTGAGGATCTGACGCTGTGCGCGAATACCGAAAAGAAAGTTCCGCGTGAATGGATCAATGCCGAGGGCAACGGCCTTGAACAGCCCTATATCGACTATCTGCTTCCGCTCTTGCAGGGCGAAGTCAAACCGGTTAAGGAAAACGGCCTGCCTCGCTTTGCCAAGCTGAAGAAAGTCGTTGCCAAGTAACAATTCAACCTATACATGGAAAAGCCCTTCGGGGCTTTTTCTTTGACTTTTGGCATGTACTGTGTTATCCTCTATGGAGAATAGCGAGGTGATGCGTATGGTTTCATTCGAACAGGCTGCCGCACATTTTGTTCTGCGTCCCGGAATAACGGCTATCATCGGCGGTGGCG
>JAFUDD010000372.1 GCA_017459315.1 Clostridia bacterium
AGCCATCCGGTCATCACGACCGAGTGGCAGGATCTTGTGATCGACCTCGAAGCATCCGGCTTCCCGGGCATGACCAACGCGTTCCACATCCGCGCGTTCTCGCCGTGCGTGATCTGGGTCGATGAGATCGGCTTTGCCGAGCCGCTCGAAGCGATCGATACGGCGAACATCGTGGCAACGATGACGATGCCGGAAACCGGCAAGCCCGGCGAGCTTCCGATCAAGGATTACCTTGCGGAACTCAGCTGATCGATCGAATGACAACGATGTGGGGGCGGGTGCGCCGTCCCCACATTTCTTATCACCAAACAAGGGCGAACGCTTTGTTTTTTGCCCGGATTGACAGGAAATCGAACGAAAAAGCTCTTGACCTCATGCCCCAAAACTGATAATCTGTTACAGGAGCAAAAAGGGGAGACGACAGTATGGTCACGTTGAAAGACATAGCCGCGGAAGCGGGTGTCAGCATCACCACCGTATCGAACGTGGTGCACCGCAAAAGCAGCCGGGTATCTCCGGAGCTGGTCGAAAAGATATGGGCGATCATCGAACGGGAGCATTACGTCCCGAACATGACGGCGCGGACGCTTGTCAACGCGGAATCGTTCATTATCGGTGTGGTGACGCATATGACGCCGCAGAACATCGGCAGCACGATGAGCGACCCGTTCCTCGGTACGTTTGTCGCTGGAATTGAAGCGCGCACGCGAGAAGAAGGCTACTTTCTGATGATCCGCTCGGTGAAGGATGCGCGCGCGCTGGAATCGCTGAGCACAAGCTGGCGGCTCTCCGGCGTGATCCTGACCGGCATGTTTCAGGATGAGTTTTTCACGCGCGTCAAGGCGCTCGGCATTCCGTTTGTGCTGATCGACAGTTATCTCGATCAGACAGACGTCTACAACATCGGCCTTGAGGACGAAACGGGCGGCTATATCGCAACGAAGCATCTGCTCGAAAACGGTCACCGCGTGATCGCCTTTGCATCCCCGACGATCCGGGAAAGCGGCGTCGTCGAAAAGCGGTTCTTGGGCTATCGGCGAGCGCTGGCTGAATACGGCGTGCCGTTTGATCCGTCGCTTGTGTATACGCAGGAAATGTTCGTCGAGGAGGGCAAACGGCTCGGACATCTGCTGGCCGACCGGCCGGAGATCACCGGGATCTTTGCCTCCGCCGATATTCTTGCCGCCGGCATTATGACGGGACTTCGGGAAAAGGGCGTATCCGTTCCGCAGGATAAATCCATCGTGGGTTTCGACGACAACTATCTGTGTCAGCTAACCAACCCCTGCCTTACGACGATCCATCAGGACGCCGAGCAGAAGGGATTTTTGGCGGTGGAAATGCTGCTTGCGCAGCTTCGGCATGAACCGATTGCCGAACATTCGATCATTCTTCCGGTCAGTCTCATCGAAAGGGAAAGCGTTCGCAATCTCAATAAATGAGGATTGCGTATGATACAAGGCATAATTTTTGATTTGGACGGCGTTCTGCTCTCCACCGACGAAATGCACTATGCGGCATGGAAGTCGATCGCGGATGAGCTCGGCGTGCCGTTCGGCCGCACGGAAAACAACCTTTTGCGCGGCGTTTCCCGTATGGCGTCGCTCGAAATCATTCTCCGGCTCGGCGGCATCACGCTGTCCGACGCCGAAAAGTTCGCACTGACCGAACGCAAAAACAACCGGTATGTCGCGTTGCTGCAAACGCTGACGCCCGATGTCGTGACCCAGGAGGTGCGCGATACGCTTGCCGAACTGAACCGGCGCGGCATCAGGATCGCGATCGGCAGCTCCAGCAAGAACGCCAAGCTGATCCTGCGGCTCACCAACCTTGCCAAATACTTCGACGCGGTTTCCGACGGCACGAACATCTCCCGCTCGAAACCGGATCCCGAGGTTTTCCTGAAAGGCGCACAGTTTCTGGGTCTCACGTCCGATGTCTGCGCGGTCGTGGAGGACGCGGTTGCGGGCATCGACGCGGCAAACGCCGGCGGCTTTTACAGCATCGGGATCGGCGACGCGGCGTCCTACGACAAAGCGGACGCAAAGATCTCTGGCATCTGCGAACTGCTCGATATGATCTGAACCGAATACAGCCCAAAAATGCGGCGTCGCAGGGATTTTCCCCGCGACGCTTTTTTGTATGGTTTCAGAGTTCCGTGACCGTTCCGCCCTCATGCGTGACCGTGACAAGGTATCGTTTGCCGCAAAGCTCGATCGGAAACTGCAGACGGCGGATCTCCTTCGGCAGATGCGGGCGCAGCTGCACCTTGCCGTTCTGCACGGAAAGACCCGCGAAGCCGAGTACGGCGATCATCCATGCGCCGCCGTTCGCGGCAGGATGTGTTCCGCCGATGTAAATATCGCCCGCCCATTGCTTGCCGCCGCCGATCAGGTCGATCGAAGCCGTATTCATAAAGTGCTTCCATGCCGATTCCGGTCTGCCGATGCGGCACGCCGTCAGCGCATACATACAGGCCGACAGGCTTGATCCGTGCTCGGTGCGCGGCTCGTAATACGCCCAGTTTTCGGCAACCTCCTCGTCGGAAAAATCCTCCGGAAACAGCGCCATCAGCGCAATCACATCCGCCTGCTTGATGATCTGCGTCGTTCCGGCCACGCCGTGATCGCCGCCCCAGTATTCACGCGGGTGCGCAAGCCGGCTTCGCACCGTTTCCAGCGGGCAATCCTCCAAATCAAAATACCCGTCAAACTGTTCGATGACGCCGTTTCGAAGATGCGGACGGCGAATGCGCTCGACCGCGCTTTTAAGGAGCTTTCGGTCCTCCCGATAATCGAGTTTGTCCAGCAGAGCGTCCCATTCCTTCGGTCGATCGGAAAAGACAAATTCGAGGCGCAGCGCGTTTTCCATGCAATATCGGATCAAGCGATTGGTGAATGCGTTGTCGGTCACGCGCTCATGGTACTCGTCCGGCCCGATGACGTCGGCAAAGTCGATGCCGTCCCGATCGAGATGTGCGCTTGCGCGGGACAGATAGAACCGCGCGCATTCCAGAATCACCTCTGCCCCGCCCTGTTCCAGCAGCGTCCGGTCGCCGGTGATGCGGTAATACTCCCAAAGCGCATAGGCGACGTCGCCGCTGATGTGGATCTGCTTGTCGCGGAAGTAGGTGCGCACAGGCCGGTGCGTGAACACGTCCACGACGTTGAAGTTCGTACAGCCTTCCGCCCCGCCCTCCTGGCTTTCCCACGCATAGAATGCGCCGCGGTACCCGTATTCCCGCGCTTTTGCCCGCGCGCCGGGCAGCGTTTCGATCCGGTAGCGCAGAAGCGACGCCGCAACCTCCGGCTGCGTATACACGAACATCGGAAACAGGAAGATCTCGGAATCCCAGAAGATCGCACCTTTATAGGTCTGTCCCGACAGGCCGCGCGCAGGAATGGACAGGTTGTTCGCATGGCGCGGCGCGATGCTGTTGAGATAGTATTGACTTGCAAACAGCGCCTGCGCGGCGTCCGCGTCCCCGTCAACAGAAACCTCGCAGCGTGCCCAGACCGCATCCCATGCGGCGGAATGCGCCTTGTGGCAGGCATCAAAGCCGATCTCCTTTGCATACGCGCATAGCCCCGCCGCCGATCGGGCGCAGGCGGCAACATCAAGCCCCGTATAAACGGCGGAAAAGATCGAAACCCGAACCATGTCCCCCGGCTTTGCCGTAAAGCGCAGTTCCCGGAAAACGCCCGTTTCCGCGACACGGAAGGACTCCGCCGCGGGGAACGCATATCCGATGCTCTGCGAAACCGCAACCGGAATGTGAAGTTCGCCCGTGACGGCTTCGCACAGCAGCACGTCTCCAGTCGTATAGCGGAACCCGAACAGGTGCGGACCGTTGAGATCCCAAAGATCGGTCGAGATCCCGGCGGTCAGAACCGCTTCGCCGCCCTCCGCAAAGGTGAAGGCAAGCTCCGCGGCGAGCAGATGCGGCTCCGCAAGCGACGCGATCCGCTTGGAACAGAGCATGACTGCGCCGAAATCTGTCTTGCGCGACAAGATACCGTGCCGGCAGTCGAGCGAAAGGGTGTGCTCGATCGGCGTCGCTTCCCCGAGCGCCATCGGCTTTCCGTTCAGCGTCAACTTCGCATAAAGCCCCATCGGGGCGTTGACCGGCTCGCGCCACAGATCCCGGTACCGGTCGTACACGCCTGCAAGATTCACCGCAGGCAGCGCCGTACGATCCGCCTCCTCCGCCGTCCCGCGTATCCCGAGGTATCCGTTTGCGAGCAGGAAACGGTTGCCGTCCTGCACGCTCCGCTCCGGATCATATCCGGTCACAAAAAACGTGTCCTTCATCTTCTGATTCTCCATAGAAAACATCCGTCCGCATGGCTGCGGGCGGACGTCTTTTTTAATGCTGCATCGGCACGGAAAGCGCGGTTTCGGACAGCATGTAAACGTCGCCGTAGACGCGCACGGCGAACGGCTCGCCCGCGGTCAGGCGGAATACCGTTTTTTCACGTTCCATCCGAACGGCGATCACCCGCCCGCGATAGGTCAGCGAGAAAGACAGCGTTTTCCACCGATCCGGCAGCCGCGGCGCGAAGCCGAGCAGATCGGCATCGCTCCGAAGACCCGCAAAGCCGTAAACAATGTTGGCCCACGCCATCGCAATGCTGGTGATATGCAGCCCTTCGCGCGTGTTGCGGTTGTAGTCGTCGAGGTCGAGCCGCGTCGCAAAGCCGAAGAACCCGATCGCCTCGTCCATCCGGTCAAGTTCCGCTGCCAGGATCGAGTGGATCGCCGGAGAAAGGGAGGATTCATGGATCGTCCGCGGCTGATAGAAATCGTAATTGATGCGTTTGACCTGTTCCGAAAATGACGAATTGTACAGGTAAAGCATCATCAGCACGTCCGGCTGTTTGATCATGTCGGTTCGATAGATGCGGTCGTACGACCAGTGGTCGTACAGCGGAAAATCCGTGACCGGGATCGCGTCGATATCGGTATGCGGCAGATCGAAATAACCGTCGTGCTGTTCGATCAGCCCGTTCTGGTCGATCGGCAGATCCATATTGTCCGCGATCTCGATCCAGCGGCGCGCCTCCGCTTCGTAAAAGCCCGTTTTTTCGCAGAGCGCTTCGTATGCTTCGGGTTCCCGCGCCCTGAGTTCGTGCAAAGCATCGGCCGCATAGCGCAGCGTCCGTTCGCCCATATAGTTCGTGTAGGCGTTGTTGTTGACCATCATGTGGAATTCATCCGGTCCCATGACGCCGAAAAACCCGTATTTTTGCGTACGGTTGCCGAAACCGACGCGGCTTTCCAGAAATCGCGCGATCTCGAGCAGCATTTCCGCGCCGCAGTGGAAGAGAAACTCCGTATCGCCGGTGATTCTCACATAGTGCCAGATCCCGTAGGCGACCGCGGTGCTCGGCTGCAGCTGTAAGCTTGCGTGCTGCCAGAGCGAACAGGCTTCCTCTCCGTTCACTGTAGCGATCGGATAGCATGCGCCTTTGCAGTCGAGCATCTTTGCGCGCTCCCTTGCCATCGGCAAAGTGTTGTAGCGGAACAGCAAAAGATCCCTTGCGGCTTTCGGATTTGTGAACAGGTAGAACGGCAGACAGCAGGATTCGGTATCCCAAAATGCATGGCCGTTGTACGCTTCGCCGGTCAGACCTTTTGCGCCGATGTTATGGCGCATACTGCCACCGTTGTAGGTCTGCGCAAGCTGTAAACTGCAGTAGCGGATGCCCTGCTGCTCCGCTGCGACGGCGGCTTCGTTGCCTGCCGCCGGTTCGATCGCAATGTCCGAAACCGCCCAGTAAGCGTCCCAATAAGACTTCTGCGCGGCAAGCGCTTCGTCGAAAGAAACCGCCTCGGCCTCCGCAAGGGCGGCTGTTCCGCGTGCAAAAAGCGTGTCTCCTTCGCTTCCGTCGAACAGTACGACGACACGTTTCTCCAGGCTTTGCGGCTCGCCCTGTGCGAGAGAAACCGCAGCGCAGAGGCGAATGCTCTTTTCCGCGGTCTCGACAGCTGCGCCGTCCGGCAGGTTCAGACTTGCTCCCGCAAAGACCTCCTGCGCCGATTCGGCGGTACGCGCCTGCAGGAACAGACGGTTTTCCTCTGCGGCGTTCGCCGTCGCCCGCCAATAGCCGGGTCTGCGTCCCTCATGCATAACGGCAAAGGACAAGCCGCTTTTCAGTTCGACCGTGCCGGAAAAATTCAGCGCCTCCATCATAACTTGCGTATAGGCGCGCTCGCGGTGCACCATGTCGAGAAAGCGGACAAAGCGGAGTTTCAGCTCCTTGCCGGCGGCGGTCTGCCAGATGAAACTGCGCGTCAGCGTGCCCGCGCGCAGATCCAATACGCGCGAAAAATCCCGATACCGTACCTTTCCGAGGTCGAGCGCTTCCCCGTCAAGCATGACGGAGAGATCGAGCCAGTCGACGGCTGGAATCATAAAATGCACATGATCGACGATGCCGCGATAGGAACGGTCGATGTGCGCGATGTCATAGACGCCGTTGATGTACGCGCCGCGCAGGGAATCGACGGTACCGCCTTCCTCAAAGCAGCCGCGCACGCCGATGCTCTCATTGCCGAGTGAAAAGATCGATTCGGCAACGCGGGAGCGGGTCGGATCGAAGCCGGTTTCAATGATCTTCCAGGGATCGACTGAAAAATAGTTGTTCGCAATTTTAGCCACGGATTTCTCTCTCACTTCATAGATTAGCCCTTAATGCCGGCGGACACGCCGTTTTCGGTGAGCTGCTTTTGAAACAGCACGAACAGGATGATCGGCGGGATCATCGAGAACACAACTGATCGCATCATGGTATCGGCATTGACCGTCTGCTCCGTGCTGAAAACGAACAGGCGCACCATGACCGTTTGCAGCGGACCGCCGCGCAGCACAAGGTAAGGCAGCAGGAAGTCTGACCACGACGCATTGATCGCAAAGATCGCCACAACCGCGCAGATCGGTTTCGACAGCGGCAGCACGATGTGGAAGAACGTTTGCAGCGGCGAGCAGCCGTCGATCCGGCTGGCCTCGATCATCGACTGCGGCAGCGACTCGAAGAACTGAATGAACAGCACAACGTACATCGCGTTCGCCCCGTAGGACAGCCACAGCGGCAGAAAGCTGTTGCCCATGCCGAGCCGCTGAATGTTCATAAACAGCGGGACAATGCTGATCGTCGCGGGGACGAGCAGCGACAGCATGACGAGCCGTTTCACGATCGTATAGCCGCGCGGTTTCAGAATTGCAAGACCGTAGCCGAGCAGACCGTTGAAGATCAGGGCGCAAACGACGCTTCCTGCAACGGAAATCAAAGAGTTCAGGTAGTTTTTCGCAAGATCAAGCTGCGACCATGTTTTAAGAAACAGTCCGAAGTTGAAAGAATTCGGCAGGATCTCGGTGCTGGACATGAATTCCTTGAGGTCTTTGAATCCCGCAAGCACAACCCAGATCAGCGGAAACACCGCAAACACGACCATGATCCCGCAAAGCACATAGATGATCGCATAGCCGATCCGAACGGGAAGCGAGTGCATATCATAGTTCCGGATGACGCCGGTACGATGGAACGGTTTCTTTGCCATTTGCACGCTCCTTTCTCAATCCCAGTCGGATTCTTTGCGGTTGAAGTAGGAATATACCGCCGTCATCAGAAGCAGGATCACCGTGACAATGACGGCGACCGCA
Organism: Clostridia bacterium; assembly: GCA_017459315.1. The sequence continues at coordinate 7,664 of JAFUDD010000372.1, forward strand.
GACGCCTTGCCGTAATCCATCGAACCGCCGAACGCATACTGCCACATGAGCTGCATCAGGGAAAGCGAAGCGTTGTCCGGCCCTCCCTTGGTCAGAACCATCGGTTCATACATGATCTGGAACACCGAGATGATCTGCAGGATCAGCAGCGTTCCGGCGAGCTTTTTGATCGAAGGCAGCAGGATGTGGGTGATGCGCTGCCACACGTTCGCTCCGTCGATCGTCGCCGCTTCGTACAGTTCGGAATTGACGCTCGCCATCGCTGCCATGTAGATCAGTGCGGTCGCGCCCGCCCCCTTCCATGTTGCGACGGTGATGATGATCGGTATAACGAGATTCGCCTCCGTCAGATACGTCTGCGTGGGAATGCCGAGCTTGCCGAGCAGGATGTTCAGCACACCGGATTTGCCGCCGGAGAAGAAGGCCGACCAAAGGATGATGACCGCAAGCCCCGGAAGCATGTTCGGCAGGTATGCCGCCGTGCGGAAGAAGCCCTTGCCGCGCACGGTTTCTCCGATCAGCATCGCAAGGATGATCGGCAGCAGAAACCCGATCAGCAGCGACCAGAACGTGTACGAAAACGTGTTGACGAGCGCCTGCGTGAAATTGGTCTTGCCCATTACGCTGATGAAGTTTTTCAATCCGACAAACTCGACCAGTTCCACGTTCTCCGTTTTATACAGACTCATGCGGACGCTCTCAAGCAGCGGTTCCCAGACGAAAAACGTCATCAAAACCAACCCCGGCAGCATGATCAGCCACGACTTGAACGCCTCGGTTCGCTTGCCCTGTCCGCCGTGTTTTTTCGCTTTTGTCATGGAGGACACCTCTTTTATTTCAGTCTGCTTTCAAAAAACACGCCGGCAAACCACGCTGTCGGCATGTTCGGAAACAATTACGAATTGATTTCGTCGTCCAGATATTCCTGGAAGGATTCCTGCGCCTCGCGGAGCGCCTTGACAACATCCGCATTTTCCCGGGTGATGACGCGCTGGATCACGGAAGTCAGTTCGCGGTAGAGCTGCTGCGCAAATACCGGCTCCTCCGCCTTCAGCGTGATCGTGCCTTCGGAAACGGAATCGAAAAAGTCGTTGTACAGCCGCATATCGACGTTGCAGTATTCATCGATGATCGCGCGCTTTGTCGCGTTGTATTCCTCGTCGTTCCATGCGCTGATCGCGGGCAGAACGGGTGCGCCGCGGTCCTTCTTTGCCGCATAGTCGGCACGCATGCCTGCAACGATGTCATCATCGAGGAACGGCAGTTTGCCGAGGATCTTCAGGTATGCCATCAGCGCGCGCGCCTGATCGGGCGTGATGTTCGGCGAGAACATATAACAGGTGCCGCCTGCAAGCGCATAGCGCCCCGAGGGGCCTGCAGGGAACGGAATCAGCGCAAAGTCCTCGATCGGAAGACCCTTGTTGGAGGTCGGCTGATCGACCGAATCGTCCGCCGCAAAGTTCATCGCCGCTTCGCCGGTGCCGAGCTCGGAATGTGCGCCCGCCCAGTCGGTCGTCGTTGCGTCCGCATTCAGAATGTCGTATTCCCACTTTAAGCTGCGCATGTATTCCATGGCCGCAATGCACTCCGGAGAGGTGAAGTTGCAGACCCAGCGTCCGGTTTCGTCCTGGTATTCGAGCGCGCTCTCACCGACGCAGCCGAAGTTCCACGCGATGTTCGTAAACAGCCACCCGCCGTAAGTCTCGCTTGCCGGAAATACAAGCCCCGCCTTGCCGGTCTTTTCACGGATGATCTGTCCGTATTCGGCAAGCTCCTGCAGCGTCTTCGGATAGATCGGCAGACCCTCTTCGTCGATCAGCCCCGCTTCGCGAAACAGTTCGATGTTGATATGCATACCGAGCACATAGCCGTCGCGCGGGAGACCGTAGATGCGGCCGTTCTGATCGGCGAGCATCTCCACATAGGAAGGACTGAATTTGTCGAGCACCCCAATTTCGGCAAGCGCGTCGGTCACGTCGCCGACCAGATGCTGGCTGATCAGAAGCTGCGGATCGGTAAACGGCGGCTGGAAAATGCTCGGTGCCGTACCGCCCTTGGCCATCGGGACATAGTTGCTCAGCGAATAGGAATAGTAATCCGGAACGAGCGTGACGTTCGGATACTGCTTCTCCATCGTTGCCTTGTAGCCTTCAAACAGCGCGATTTCGGAAGCCGCAGCCGTGTCCGGCGGCCAGTTGCCGAGCGTGATTGTGCAGTTCAGATCCGCATCGATCACGTCGCTTGAGAAAGCATTAAGCTCGTTGCCGAGATCCTCGGAGATTTCCGGCGTCGCGGTCGGCGCAGGCGTCGCTTCGCCAACTTCGTTCTGCCCGCCGCAGGCGGTGAGAACCAGGCACAGCGCCAACAGGATCGTTAGAATTCGTGCATTCTTTTTCATGGAATTCCTCCTATAGCAGTTTCTGTCAAAAAAGCCTGTTTTTCAAAAGGTTTAACGTTAAACCTCATATGTATTATAACAATCAAAGCGGATGTTTGTCAAGATGCTGTAAAATTATTTTTGTATTTCAGCTAAAGAGCGGCAATAAAGCCCGGCAGGCAATCGGGAACGACATCCATGTCCGGCGGACGAAAAGCAAGATGAGAAAAACGGCGGCTTCGTTTGGACTGCATAGCAATTGTTAGACATCAGTTTAAAAAAATAAAACTTTCCGCCTTTGTAATAAACGCATGGGAAACGAGAATGTGCTTTTTACCCGGAGAGAACCGCTGCCTGAAATCATCCAGTACTGTTCTGTATATCGGACTTTTATGGCGTTCCCGGCACGATTCGAACGCGCGGCGTTCTGCTTAAGAGTCAATATTTGGATTATATTGCTCAGTTTGTTCAATAGGTTTTCAAAAAAATGTAGTAAAATGTAGTAAGTTTGAATTTAGTAGGACTTTTTCAGCTCTTTTTTGATTGCATAATCGAACTCGTTATGCATATGAACTATGGATATTATTCCTTTTCTGCAGTAAAAATGTAGTAGTAAATAGCAAAAAGAAAAAGTCCCAGAAACGTAGTGTTTCTGGGACTTTTTGGCGGCCCTGGCGAGATTCGAACCCGCGGCCTTTCGCTCAGGAGTGGGTTGATGAGCGGAATCATGTTCGCCAAATACACGGGGTTTATGAATGTCAGACGCTTTTTTGTTCATCAGAAAGAAAGCATATATTCTCTGATTTCCATCATCCGTGCGCTCTGATGGACATGAAAGGGACAGCGGCTGTCACAATGCCCGCATCCGATACAATCCGACGCATTCTTTTCCAGCGTCCGGTAATGCTCCACCGCCATTGCGTCTCCTGCTTTGGCCAGATCGTAATACTTATTGACTAAGCCGATGTCAATTCCCGCAGGGCAGGGCTTGCAATGATTGCAATAGACACATTTCCCGCTGGCCTGAGGCGGCGCGAAGCTTCCGATGACAGAATAATCGGTCGTTTCCTCCGGCTGTTCATAGTAGGCCAGCAGAGTTTCGACCTCCTTCACGCTCTGGGCTCCGGGAAGAACCGTCAGAACGCCGGGCTTATCCAGACAATACCGGATACACTGATGCTGGGTCAAGGCTCTGCCGAAAGGGGACTGCTTCTCGTCCAGCAGCTGACCTCCGGAGAAAGGCTTCATTACGGAAATGCCGATGCCGTCCTTTTCACAGCGTCTGTATACAGCACTTCGTTCGTCTACGCTGCCGTTGGCGTATTCACCCCGACCGTAATCATAAGCCGGGTTGACCGAGAACATCAGCATGTCGACGTCTGCATCATCCAGGATCCTCTGAATGACGGCAGGCGTGTGGGAAGAAAGCCCGATATGCCGCATGACACCGTCTTTTTGCAGCTGCCGGATGTAATCATAGACCCCATTCTTCAGATAGGTCTCCCAATCGGATATTTCGTCCTGACAGTGAATAAAACCATAATCGATATAATCGGTTCGAAGCTCCCGGAGCTGCTTCTCCACGGAGCGTTTGATCGTGTCCAGATTCAGCGACCAGCCATAGGTTCCTTTTGCATAATCTGCTCCGAAATGGATCTGAAAAAAGATATTCTTCCGAACATCGTGCAGGGCTTCCCCGTAGATCGGGAATGTTGTCCCGTCCCCGGCAGCAAGGTCAAAATAGTTGATTCCGCCTTCCACGGCAAGGTGCAGAGCGCGAACTGCTTCGTCCATGCCTGCACCGAACATATAGGATGATCCGATGCCGATCTCGCTGATCAAATCACCCGTTCTTTTGTTGACTCTGTACTTCATCATCTTATAAAACTCCGGATTTTTTGCGATCTTTGCAACTGTATCCTGCGTCACAGGCTTCTGCCAAACCGATACAGTTCGTTTCTTTTTTCTTCCGATTTGTTTTGCTTTCCGTTTGCCGTAAAGATCCCTGCATTTTCCACGCCCCAGTATTCCACGATGGATTGGTAATACTGCGCAATGGCGGGACCGTAAACAAACGGGCTTCCCGAGCTCATGATCAGGGCGACCTTTTTCACATTCTTCGGAATGTCAATCGAATAGGTCCGGTGGATCGCTGCCTGCAGCTGAGCCGAGAGCGTAAAGTAATAGATCGGGGAAGCAAACACAACCATATCCGAGGACAGGATCTCCGGGTAGATGGCCTGCATATCATCCTTCTGACAGCAGACGCCCTGCTCTTTTTCCCTGCAGTATTCACAGGCCATGCAGCCGTGAATGTTTTTGTGCGCGACATGGATTGTTTCTACCTCGTGACCGGCTTCTTTCGCGCCTTGCGCGAAGGCATCGGCCATGTCCGAAGTTGCGCCGTTTAGATGCGGGCTTCCGTTTAATACAAGGATCGTCATTCTGCGTCCTCCATGCTGATCGTGATCGTCACATTTCCGTTGCTGAGGAGATCGGCCATGCCGGATGCATCCCGATCGGTAATGTGCCCGAGTCTCGTATAGGCCCAGGAATTTGAACCGTAAAACACGACGATCTGATTGGACGAATACAGCACAATGTCTCCGGCAGAGGTGGTCGTCTGCGCATCACGGGAGGGGAGTCTTGTCCCGATAGGACCAACCTGTTCAAAACCGCTGTACATGGACATCCGGATCACAAGCGGCTCATTTTCGCACAGCGCCTTCAGTACTTCTACGGATTCATTGTTTTCCCATTCAACGGCGACCGTAGTATCTTCAATCATCATCTTCAGCATTTTTGCTTTTGCCTCCTCTGCTGCGAGTTCTTCCGTGGTCGGTTGCTCAGCAGTCAGTTTCTCTGCACGTACCAGGTTCGGTGTCTGTACCGGATCGATTTCTTCATTTGATTTCGAAGAAGCCTTTTCCTCTGAAAACGGAGCTGTTTCTTCCTGCGCGAAATCGCTTGTCTTTGCGGGCGCTGCTGTTTGGATCGCTGTTTCCTCTCGCGCGGCAGTATCCGCAAATGTATTCTTTTCCTGCCCGCTTTTGCAGCCTGCCATGGCAGCGAGTACTGCTAACATGATAAGTGCACGCAACAACCGCTTGTTCATCAGTCTGTCCCTTATTTCAGATGTTCTTCAAAGAAGCTCTGCAGCTTATCAAAGGGAATGGCGTTCTTCCCGCCGCCGTCGTAGAGATCGGTGTGAACAGCGCCCGGAATGATCATCAACTCTTTGTTGTCAGCATACTTGCTGTCCCTGATCATATCGGCATAGGCATCGCGCGAAAAATAGCAGGAATGTGCCTTGTCGCCGTGGAGCAAAAGAACGGCGCTGCGAATCTCGTTGCTGTACTTGAGGATCGGCTGATTCACGAAGCTCTCGCAGCCGATAACGTTCCAGCCGCCGTTGGAATTGAGGGATCTTGCATGATAGCCGCGTCCGGTCTTGTAATAATCGTAGTAGTCTTTGACAAAGAAAGGCGCATCCTCCGGCAGAGGATCGACCACGCCGCCGCCCAGCTTGTATTCCCCGGCCTTCAAGTCCTCAAGTCTCTGGGCACACATGGCAGCCTTCGCCTGATACCTTGCTTCCTCGCTGTCGGCAGAATCGAAGTACCCTTTGGCATTCACGCGGGTCATGTCGTACATGGTGGAAGCAACGGTCGCCTTAATGCGGGTATCCAGCGCCGCCGTGTTGATGGCCATACCGCCCCAGCCGCAGATCCCGATGATGCCGATGCGGTTCGGATCGACTTTTTCGTGCAGGGAGAGGAAGTCCACCGCCGCCATGAAATCTTCGGTGTTGATATCGGGGGAAGCCATATAGCGCACATTGCCGCCGCTCTCGCCGGTGAAGGAAGGATCAAAAGCGATCGTCAGAAAGCCGCGCTCCGCCATCGTCTGCGCGTACAGACCGGAGCACTGTTCCTTGACCGCGCCAAACGGACCGCAGACGGCGATTGCCGGAAGCTTACCCGCTGCATTCTTCGGAACATACATGTCTGCCGCCAGCGTAATGCCATAGCGGTTGACAAAAGTCACCTTGCTGTGATCCACCTTTTCGCTCTTCGGAAAAGTCTTGTCCCATTCGCTTGTGAGTACGAGTTCTTCTTTTTTGATCATGACTGTTATCTCCTTATCTCCTATCTTTACTGAATCGTTCTGGCTGTCTGCCGGATCAGATAGTCCAGGCAGTCCACTTTTCGCTGGCTTTCGTGAAGCTCCTCCATCCGGCGGCACCGGCATTTTCGGAAGTACCGCATCAGCGCCGCCGCATCTCCGGCTTCATAGAGCTTTCTTGCCTTTTCCAGCTCCTCGCTCCCGCACCCGGCGTCCGAAAGGTTCGTGAGGATCTTCTCCAGTTCTTCCTTCATCCAAAGAGTTCTCCTAACCGTTTTTCTTTTTGTAATTTCATTATAAGGGCTTTACGGACGCTTTGCCAATGGTTATAATGAATATCATGATATTCGTTATCAGCATATCATATGGAAAAGATGCAGGAGGATACCATACCATGGAAATCCGTACACTCCGATATTTCTTAGCGGTGGCCAGAGAAGAGAATATGTCCCGTGCGGCAGAGCATCTGCACGTAACGCAGCCTACGCTGTCCAAGGCGCTGAAGGCCTTGGAGGATGAGCTTGGCAAGAAGCTTTTCATACGACACAGCTTCAGCATCGCGCTGACGGAGGAGGGCGTGCTTCTTCGGAATCGGGCGGAAGATCTTATCTCCATGGCAGACAACATCGAGCAGGAATATCTCACGCTGGATGATATCACCGGCGGCGATATCTATTTCGGATTGGCAGAGTCCTATCAGATCCGTTATCTGGCCAGAGAGATCCGTGCCTTTAAGGAAACCTATCCCGACCTTCGGTATCACATCACCAGCGGGGATACCGAGCAGGTCACGGAAAAGCTGGATAAGGGCCTGTTGGATTTCGCTGTGATCTGTGAAACGCCGGATGAAAGAAAATATAACTGTATCCTTTTCCCGGAGGCAGACTATTTCGGTGCGGTTCTTCCCGCATCTTCTGCGCCGGCAAAGAAGGAATATATAACGGCACAGGACCTTGCGGGACGGCCCCTGTTCTGCTCCGAACAGAGCTGGGAGAATGATATCCGGCCGTGGGCAGGCGATACGTTCCCGCAGCTGCATCTGGAAGGCTCCTTCCGCCTTTCTTATAACGGTTCCCTGTTTGCGAAAGAGGGCCTTGGGATCCTGCTGACGCTGAACAACCTGATTGATACCTCGTCGGAAAACGGATTGGTCTTCCTCCCGCTTTCGCCGCGTCTGGAAATGAAGATGTATCTGATTTGGAATAAATACCAGAGCTTCACGCCTATTGCAGAACGGTTCCTGAAGCAGGTAAAAGACTCTTTTCGCTCGAAATGAAAACCGATGCGGAAAAGAGACTGCCGCATTTGAGAATCCCATTATGCGATAATACGTCTATGGAGAAGCATCGTTCGGAGCACCTTTAAGAGGATTCGTACATTGATCGATTTTATAGAGATTCATATGAAATCATCGATTTGCATGCTTGACACGCATGAATTGGCATACGGTTGGCATATTTTGGCATACGAATTGGCATACGAGATCAAAATGAACGATCATGTTCGGTGAATAGAATACAGAAAATGTATAAAAACACCTCGGATCGCTCCGAGGTGTTTAGGAAGGTTTTTTAATAGAGTTTTGCGCCTGCCGGGATGTGCGGATCGAGCTGCAGGAGGTTCAGCCGTTCCTCACCGTTTTCCTTGTGGATGGCACTAAGGAGCATGCCACAGGATTCGAGACCCATCATGGGACGAGGCGGCAAATTGGTGATTGCCACACAGGTCTTGCCGATGAGCTGTTCCGGCTCGTAGAAAGCGTGAATGCCCGATAAAATCGTACGTTCTGTGCCTGTGCCGTCGTCCAGCGTGAACTTCAAGAGCTTCTTGGACTTCGGCACTGCTTCGCAGGCAAGCACCTTGACCGCCCGGAAGTCGCTCTTGGAGAAGGTCTCAAAGTCGACGAAATCCTTGAACAGCGGCTCGATTTCGACGTTGGAGAAGTCGATCTTCTCCTCGACGGGCGCCGCTTTTTCCGCTTCCTGCGCAGCCTTGCACGCCTCCTGAGAGGGGCAGGTAAAGCAGGCGCATTCTGCATATTCGGCAGCGTTATGCGCTTCCTCAGCTTGGGGTTTCTGCCCCCGGGGTTTCATTGTCGGGAAACTATTTGCAAATCTGGAGTTACTCGGCATAAATCGGTATTTCCCGTATTATCAGGCTTTTTTTCAAAGGGGCAAAAGTCATAAATCATCATAAATCGGCATATCTTTTGCAAAATTGGTGTACGATTTGGTGTACTGGTGTAAAAGAAATCGGTAATACACCAATATGCGCCGCTGTCAGCTTTATTGATTTATATGCAGAAAATATGGCAAAGAATGTCACAATAGCTTCACAAGATTTATTAGCACTCTCACTTGACGAGTGCTAAAAAGCGTGCTATAACATAATCGAACAGAGGAACAGAGAGGAACGAAAGGGTAAAAGGCCCTAGGTTCCAATCCCTCCTTCCCCTTGCTCAAAACGGCAGATTTGAGTAAAGGAGTGATTAGTATGTTGCCGAGTATTTGGAATGAAAACCTGTGGGATGAGTGGTTCGGGTTCCCCGAGTTGAGAGACATGGATCGAGCGGAGCGTAAGCTTTACGGGCGTCATGCGGATCGTCTGATGAAGACGGATGTGCGGGAGCACGAGGATCAGTACGAGGTCGATATCGACCTGCCGGGCTTTGCGAAGGAAGAGATCAAGCTGGAGCTGAACAACGGTTACCTCACGGTAAATGCCGAAAAGAACCTGGATCAGAACAAGGAAAAGCACGGCAAGCTGATTCGGCAGGAGCGTTATTCGGGCTCAATGCAGCGCAGCTTCTATGTGGGTGAAGAAGTTACTGAGGAAGACGTCAAGGCGTCGTTCCAACACGGCGTGTTGAAACTGTTGATTCCGAAGAAGGAAAAGAAAGCCCTGCCTGAGAAAAAGACGATCGCGATCGAATAATCGCGAAACAGGCAACAGCCGAGGGATTTCCCCCGGCTGTTTTTTGTTCGACAATCGCATGGCGGCGAAAGTTCAGTACACGCTTGGTAGAGCGTGCCAGGCGAGTACCGATCCCGCTCGGTCGTCACCGTTTCGGCGTCGGACAGATCGAGAGCCGTGCCGAAGGCAAGCGTATACGGCGCCGTGCCGCCCTCCCAACGCATTTGCAGGACCTGTCCATCGTGGGCTTCGTAGGTCGCCTTGTAGCAGTTTTCCTCCAGGTAGACAAGGCTTTCGTCAAAATCCATGCTCCAATAGGTCGTAATGACCTCGTCGTTCAGATTCTGTACCCCGCCCTCGTGCTCGGAGAGCAAACGAATCTGCGGCGCGTCCGTCGGGATCGCCGTCTCCTCTGTTGCCAAAGACGCGGCGCTCTGTCCGCCGCCCTGACAGCCAAGCAGCAAAACCGCCGCAAGCAAAAGCGCAAGTATCCGTTTCACAGTTCCCTTCCCTTGCTTCTTTTCCGTGTGCTTGCTCCCTTATCGGAAAAACTTCGGCAACGCGTTGTAGAGACAGGTCAGCCAGCACTCATAGGTGTGGTCCGCGCCATATATATCGACCATAGCGCAGTTGACACCGTCCGTCAGCATGTCTGCCTTGGAGGTCAGCGCGTCGTAGGTCTTGTGCATCAGGTTATAGCGGTCCATTCCCTTATCCTTATCGCCGACACCTGCCCACCAGTAAAGGATCGGATAATCCTTGTATGTGGTGTTCAGCGTCTCGATCAATCCGTCCACATCCGAGGCAGGCGAGGAGAAGGAGCCGACATAGGCGAAATATGGGAGACAATAGGTCATAATCGAATCGAAGCTGACGCGGCTGCCGCGCGAAAGCCCCGCGTACGCGAAATGCTCACGATTTTCGATGACCTCGTCGAGCGTTTCGGCATAGGTCGCATAGTTTTTGAGGATCTCGGGCAGCAGGTATTCGACGACCTCATGCCCAAACAGCGCCATCAGCGGCGTATTCTCCGCATCCATGTTCTCGGGATCGTTATAAAAGGTCGGCGTTACGACGATGCAGGGCTCCGCCTTGCCCGTCCCGATCAGATAATCGAGCAGCTCCTTGGTATAATTGCCGGTAAACACATAGGTCGAATCATCCTGGTGATACGGCTCCTGCGCAAGCCAATAGCCCGCTTGATCGCCCGAGCCATGCTGCAGGATCAGTACATTGTACGGCTTGGAAGCATCATACCCGTAGGGAAGATAAACGAACGCTTCCTTTTCGATCATCCGCTCCTCGCCCGTCAGCGCCTGTATGTTATAGGCAAAGGTTTCGTAGGTCATGCGCTCGACGGTTCCCTTGTTCTCGTGCCCGCCGGCCTTCAGAATATCCATCAGCTCCGTTTCGCGGCGAATATCGTTCCAAAGGAACTCCGTTTTTTTGCCACACAGCTCGCAGGTGTCGCCGACATATTGATGATCGACGCGCCTATTGCAGACAAGGCAGCGCGTTGTGTCCGGGTCGTGCTGAACGTGCGGACAGTTGTTCGGATCGACAGGCTCCGGCTCCGCCTTACAGCCAACCATGCCCAATAGCAAGCAAAGCAAACACATCGCAACACAAATGATCCTTTTCATTTCAATCCTCCCGTTTCAAGCTTTCCGTTCCCATCCGAGCGGCAGAACCCCGCAGGATAGAATACGGTATGTAAGCATATTATAAAGTTTTTGTACAGATAGCCATAGAAACAGCACAAGCTTGCTTTTCAGCCGCATAACTTTCTCACAGCAAGGACGAACAGAGGTAAATTCAGGAGAAAAAGATCGTCGTGCGGCATTTTGCATGAAAGGAACAGTATGTATCCTCATTTCTTTTTTAGATTGCGATATCCTTAATAGCCTGTGGAAGCAGTTTGGCAGGATCGGTTAATCAAACATAGGAGAGCAATACTGCTGGGCTGTTCAGCGTGTTTCAGGGATGATACAAGTATTTTCAGTTAAGCCCGAATTACCAACAATTGTCTTGCTAATATCGTTTAGCTGTTTCTTAAAACGCACATTTGAAAAATCACATAATAGTTTCGCGCGCGCTCACTTCCGGCAAACTGTTGAATATACCGAATACCGATATATCCTGCAACGCAGGCTGTAATCCGCAAAGGAAATGCTGGTGTATACGCAAGACCACATTACGGGTTTTGTCTCCACATTGGGCTTTTACGATCTGCTTTATTTTGAAAAACGATTCAAGGAGAAATACTAAGCAATCTCGCTTTCCTATCGGGCTGTGTATAAGAAAATACAGCAAGCATTTCATCTGAGCGCACAGTAATACCGAGCAGCCGTCGAAGATCCGCCGTATCACGCGCGATGCGCTGCTTTCTCTGGCCTTCTCTCTCCCGTGGGCTGCCGGTTGGATGTAACATTTTATGGGGCGAATAAACATAAAAATCAAACTCAATAAAAAATGATACAGTTTTGCGCAAACGGGCGGTCTTTTGTCATTGTAAAGGGTCGCCTGTTTTTCTATGATGAAATCAGAGCCATTCTATTTTAAGCGGAGGGAATGCGATGAAAAAGCAGAGACACGCCATTGACCCGGAGCACATCGGCTTTAAGGACTGCTTCGGCACAACAACCCTTTCCTTCACCAATGCGCTGACCGGCGTTCTCATGTCATCTATGCTGATGGTCTACATGACAGAGTATTCCGGCATCAGCTATGCCGCACTGCTCGCCACAATCCTTTTGATGGCAGCCCGCGTGATCGACG
>JAFUDD010000373.1 GCA_017459315.1 Clostridia bacterium
ATCAAGAAGAAGCGGGCATACATGCAGGAGTATTACCGGACGAAGATCAAGCCGAAGAAGAAAGCGAAACGGAAGAACGCCAAAACGGAGGAAACGGCATAGGCAAATGAACAGCGCCTCGCAGGGAGCAACCCTTGCGGGGCGTTTTGTATGCTGAATGCTCTTTGCTGTGGCGTCCGGCGAACCGCAGAAATTGCGATCTACTTGATCACAATTCTTTGGCAGCGAGATGGCAGCAGGGAGAAATCCTTGCTGCCATTTTCGGTTGATTTGGCAGTATGGGAAGAAAACCTAGATGCCATCAAAAATAAGGTGAAATGACGGCACAGTGAATTGCTAACAACTAGATGCCGTCAAAATCCGGTGTTTTGACGCCTTAATTTTTATCTTTCCAGTCAAGCACTCGTTCAGATGGTGCGACTTCTCGCTCTACTTTTTCTTTCGGATGGTTGGTTGGTGCGACTTCTCGCACCAATTTAGAGAGATAGACACACGGTGCCAAATCGAGAGGAATCCGGTGCCTTTTCCGTATCGCCCGGAAAAGTACGGTGCCGAAACGGTGCCATCCAACAGAACAAACATTATAGCCGGAAGCGAATGACGCCAATCGGCGTCACCGTTGCTTTTTGACGTCAAATGGCGTCATCCTCGTTTTTGAAACGCAACTATTAGAAAAACAGCAAGAAGAACATTATAGCCGGAATCTTTACAGTTATGGCAGAAAGGAGCTTTTATGAACGAAACCGAACATATCCAAGCACAACACAGATTGGACGAAGCGCAGGCGCGGGATCGGGTTAAGGAACGCAAGGCACGAATCAAATAGTTGATTCAGATCGTCTGCGGCGATGGGGATTCGGGTCCCGTTGTCGCAGACTCTTTTTTCTGTCGCAGAGGTTAGCAAGCAGGGCATTTGTGTTCCACACCAATGTCGGGAAGCCGCAAGAAAGTATCCTGCGGCTTCCTTCTTAGGTGGCTTCCCGCCCCTAAAACCCCCGGGATGACACGCTGCGCTCTGCGATAACACCATGCCCGAAACACAAAAAAGGAAAGGAGCAACCTATGGGAAGCAACAAAGCCACACACGACGAAACGCATCTTTCGCTGCGTGTTACGAAGAAGCAAAAAGAACAGATTTATGCTCGTGCAAAGAAGTGCGGGATCACGCCGAGCGAATACTTGCGACAGCGGGCGTTGGGCGGCGAACCGAAAGCGGTACTGCCCAGCGCTTTCTTTGTATGCTGCGAAAAACTGGATCGGCTGACGCGAGCGCCATATACAAAGGACGTCAATGACGCGGCGCTTGCCATGCTGATCAAAATGAAGAATATTCTGACCGGTAAGGCGGTGATACCTGCCGAGGAGGAAGAACCGGAACAGGAATTGAAGCAACCGGAGTTAAAGCCCAAGCGCAAGCTGTTCGGAAGAAGATGAGCAAAAAAATGCGAAGATTTAATATGCAACCGGACACAAGACAATGCCCGCCCGATCATTTCAGGCACTTCTAAAAATCAAGCTTTTACGCACCGCAGGCATCGCACAAGTGAGCCGGAACGGGGATGCCGTTCCGGCTCAACCGCGCAGAAAAAGGGAAAGCGTTATCTTGTATTGCCCCAGAACACAAGGGCAAGCATATCGGGACCGGTGTGTGCGCCGATGACGGGACCGATGTCCATTATGCGGATGTCGGCGGTTGGGAACCGATCGGCGACCATCTTTCGCAGGCGCTCGGCGCTTTCGGGGTTGCCGCCGTGTCCGACAATCACAAGGTTTCCGCGCTCCGGCTGCCATTTCATCGCCATCTTGCCGAGCAGCGCAAGCCGCGCCCGTCCCTGCCCGCGCGGCATCGAGGCAACGACCAACCGTCCGTCCTCATTGACACGCAAAAGCGGCTTGACCTGCAGCGCATTTCCTGCGGCTGCGGTCACGGCATGAATCCGTCCACCCTGGAGCAGATGGTCGAAGGAATCGACCGAGAACCAATGATTCACGCACAGGCAGTTCGCATAGACCCATTCGGTCAGTTCGTCGAGGGACATACCCTGCGCCTGCATCTGCGCGGCTTCGTGCACCAAAAAGCCCTCGCCGACCGAAGCGCACAGCGTGTCCACACAAACGATCTTTCGTCCCGGATACCGTTCGGCAAGCTCATCCGCGCACAGCATCGCCGACTGAATCATCCCCGACAGTCCCGACGAAAAGCCGAGGTAGAGAATATCCTTACCTTGCCGGAGGATCGGTTCAAAAAAGGTCGCGTAGGTATAGGGATTCACGCCCGCGGTGGAGGCAAAGCGCCCGATCCGCTGATAGGCGTAGAATTGCGCGGCGCTGATATTGCCGCCCGGACCGTAGGTATATTCCTCCCGATCCACGAGCACCGTCATCGGAATAACAGCGACCTCGGGCAGACCCGCCATCAGTTCCGGGGACAGGTCCGCCGTTGCGTCGGTTACGATCTGATAAGCGTTTGTCATAGTCTGTACCCCCGTTAATATTTGCTGCATCTATCATATACGGCGCCGCGCCGCTTTTCCATCGACAGAAGCGCCCCTGTGTTCGGTTTTCCGTCACAGGGGCGCGATCGTCTTGTTTTGCTGCAAATTCGCTGTTTTGATGAAATCCGGTCGGAAAGGATTCTGCCCAAGCACGCTCTTACGGGTTTTCAGCATACCTTCTCCCTTTGCATCGTATTCCGAAGCGCGTCCATGCGTCGGTCGAGATCGGCGCTGAGCATGGCACATTCATACAGCTCCCGGTCGATCGGGTCGTTCTCGGGAAGATTCTTTTTGTAGCGCAGCTTATGCTCGGTGCTCGCCCACCAATCCATGGAGATCGTGCGAAGCTGCACCTCCACCTTCATCATGCGTTTGCAGTCGTGCAGAAAGATCGGCGTTTCGACGATCAGGTGCAGACTGCGGTAACCGTTCGGCTTCGGATGCTGAATATAATCCTTGCGGCAGAGCAGCGTAATGTCGTCCTGCTTCAAAAAAGCGTCCGCGAGCAGATAGATGTCCGACGGAAACGCGCAGATTACGCGAACGCCGGCAACGTCGTTCAGATGCGTCTCGATGCTTTGTGCTGTTAAAGGGTACTTTCTTCGGATCAGCTTATCTGTGATGCTTTCCGGCGTTTTCAGCCGCGTTTTGATCGTTTCGATCGGATTGTGCTCGGATTCATAGGAATACTCCTCGGACAGAATACGGAACTTCGTTTCGACCGCCATCATCGCGCAGCGATAATACGCCATCAGCTCGCGGTACGGCGCGGCGTACCCATGCAGGCGCGTTTTGAGATCGGAGGACGCGTACTTTTCCCAAGCAGTGTTGTGACCTCGTCGGTGATTTCCCGTTTCATTTCCTGCTCCGTTTCCGTGCCGTTCACGCCGGGCATTGCTCCTCCGACCATTCCGCCTTGGGCGTCGGTTCCTTTACAAACGCGACCGCGGGGTACCGCTCGCCCCACAGGGCATAGCCCACCGCCGTCACGACTGCGCCGAACGTTTCGACAAGCATATCGCCCATCGTGTCATACAGTCCGACGTCGATGTACCCCGGCAGCGCCACACCGTTGACGACGACGCTTTCGATCGGGTCGATCGAGCCGACCTCACCGTATGCGTCGATCAGCAGGCGGGAGTGGATGGCGGTGATATAGGTGTCGCGCTGCGTATCATGTCCGAGCAGCAGATCGTCGCCGAACTCAAAAAACTCCCAGATCGCGGATGCGGCGATCGATACCGCAAGCATGAACACGATCGTCAGCGCCTTGGGCGAGAGCTGCCGCCTGTTCAGATAGTACAGCAGGTACTGTCCGATGATTGCAAACGTTACGCCGCCTGCGGTATGCAGCAGCTTGTCCCAGATCGGGACACGGTCGTAAAAGTCAAAGTTATGTCCGAGCAGCACGCCGAGCACATACAGATGCACAAACACCGTCAGCCAATCGGCGGGGACGATCCCGAAGCGATGCACCCACAGCGGGAGTGCGACAAGTAATGCTATCAAAACGGAGAGGATAACCTTGTCGTACTCCCCTGTGGCGGCAAAGCGGATGATACAGGAGGCACATACCGCTTCGCCGATCAGGCAGGATATGCGTTGGAGAGGGTTTTGGGGAAGGGAAGATGGGACCGTTTGCATATCATGCCCAATACACCTGCTCCCACGGCATCGCGGCAGCGTTGCCGCCGAAATGCCCGTAGCAGGAAAGCTGTTCATAGATCGGCTGCCGCAGCCGGAGCTTCGTCTCAATGCCGAACGGCGTAAGATCGACGCGCTTTTCGATCAGCCGATAGATGCGCTTCACGGGCACGCTCTCCGTGCCGAACGTTTCGACATGCACGGACACGGGCTGCGCCACGCCGATCGCATAGCCGAGCTGTACCTCGCAGCTCTGCGCCATGCCGGAGGCGACCACATTCTTTGCGATATACCGCGCCATATACGCGCCGCTGCGATCGACCTTGGACGGGTCCTTGCCGGAGAACGCGCCGCCGCCGTGGCGGGCATAGCCGCCGTAGGTGTCGCAGATCAGCTTACGCCCGGTCACGCCGGTATCGGCGGCGGGTCCGCCGAGCACGAACCGCCCGGTCGGGTTGATGAAATAGCGCGTATGCTCGTCCACCATCGATGCGGGCAGCACCGGCAGGATTACCTCATCCATCAGCGTGAGCCGAAGCTCCTCGATCGAAATGCTGTCCGTATGCTGCGCAGACAGAACGACCGAGTCGATGCGGACGGGAACGCCGTCCTCGTATTCGAGCGTGACCTGCGCCTTGCCGTCGGGGCGGAGGAACGGGAGCGTGTGCATCCGCCGCACATAGGCAAGCCGTTTGCACAGCGCTGTTGCGAGCGTAAAGCCGAGCGGCATATAGGAATCGGTTTCATTGCAGGCGAAGCCGAACACAATCCCCTGATCGCCCGCGCCCTGGTCGCACAGCGATTCGCGGTTCACGCCCTGCGCAATGTCCGGCGACTGCTCGTGAATATCCAAAAACACGTGACATTCTTCATCCGAAAAGCCGACGCCCGGCTCGGTATAGCCGATTTTTGCGATCGTATCGCGGATAATTTCGGTGTAGGCGACCGACGTTTTTGCCGTGATCTCGCCCATCACATGGACAAGGTTCGTCGTAACGGCGACCTCGCAGGCGATGTGCGCATCGGGGTCAACCGCAAGCGTCGCGTCCAAAATCGCGTCCGCAATGCGGTCGCAGACCTTATCGGGCTGACCTTAGCATAGCGCTTTGGAAGTAATATACTG
>JAFUDD010000374.1 GCA_017459315.1 Clostridia bacterium
TCGGTCTGCGACGCAATCAAGGCGAAAAAGCGCAGCGCAAAGACGCTGCACCTGTCGTTTGACGAATGGAACGTCTGGTATCATTCGGGCGAGCAGGACAGGGAAGTGCTCAAAAAGGACAAGTGGGGGCGCGCGCTGCCGCTTTTGGAGGACGTCTACAACTTCGAAGACGCGCTGCTGGTCGGCTCGATGCTGATGACGCTGATCCGCAACGCGGACCGTGTAAAGATCGCCTGCATGGCGCAGCTCGTCAACGTGATCGCGCCGATCATGACCGAAACCGGCGGCAGAGCATGGGCGCAGACGATCTATTATCCGTTCCTGCACGCCTCCCGCTTCGGGCGCGGCGTTTCCCTTAAACCGATCACGGATACCCCGACCTACGATTGCAAAACGTTCTCGAACGTGCCGTATCTCGATACGGCGGCGGTACTGCACGACGACGGCAGCGTAACGGTCTTTTGCCTGAACCGGCACCAAACCGAAGATTTCGCGCTCGATCTCGATTTTCGCGCGTTCGGCGCGCTGCGCCTTGCCGAGCACATCCTGCTGCACCATGCGGACGTCAATGCGGTCAATACCGCCGACGCGCCCGATACCGTCCGGCCGGAACCCGGCCCCGGCGGCTGCTTCGAGCAGGGCAAGGGCTGTGTCACGATCCCGGCGCTCAGCTGGAACGTATTGCGCTTCACAAAAGCATAACGCGAGGGAACCATGAAAAAGCAACTGATTATTTTCACCGATATCGGCGATACAATTGTAGACGAAAGCACCGAGGTGCATTTCCCCGGCACGGAGCTTGTCTTAAAGGCGGACTGCATCCCCGGCGCGATCCAAACGATGCGCCGCCTCTATGATGAGGGCTTCACGATCGTCATGGTTGCGGACGGCCTTGTGCGGTCGTTCCACAATTCCATGGAGCAGAACGGGCTGGACGATATCTTTTCCGCGTGGATCATCTCCGAGCAGATCGGGGAGCCGAAGCCGAGCGCGAAGATGTTTCAGGCCGCAATGGACGCGATACATCTAAGCGATGCGGACAAGCCCCGCATCATCATGATCGGCAACAACATCAAGCGCGACGTGCTCGGCGCGAACCGGTTTGGCATCCGGTCGGTGCTGCTGACCTGGTCGAAGCGATACGTCTATACGTCCGATCAGCCGGACATGGAGCCGACCTATCGCATTGCGACGCCGGACGAGCTTTTGCCGCTTGTGCACCGGCTCGAAGCCGAGCTTGCCGAAGCCCGATAACACCCCTTATCGCACCCGCACGGAGGAAGCATGATCGCAGCAGAGATGACCGAACGCGTCCGCGTCTGGACCGAGCATTTGCAGCAGGATATTTTGACGCCGGTGCTGACGGTGCCGCTTTTCCGCATGCACACGTTTGAAAACCTCGGCTTTGCCCGTGTGCATACGATGCTCGACGCGCAAAAGGCCGCGCCGGACTGGGCGACCCGCACACAACCGGACGAGGGCGATCCCGGCGTCTTTTATGCCGACTACCCCAAGGTGTGGGGCCGGAAATGGGAATACGGCTGGTTCTACGGCGAAATCGACCTTGCCGCTTTTCCGGCGTTGTCAGGCAAGCGGCTCGAGCTGCTGCCCGATGTCGGCGGCGAAATGCTCGTCGAGATCAACGGGCAGCTTTGCGGCGCGCGCGATCTCAAACATGAAACCGTCACGCTCACCCGCTGCGCCGCGGACGGCGACCGCTTCACCGTTCTGATCGAAAGCTATGCGGGACACGGGCCGCGTCTCGAAAACGGCGGGCCGCTGCTGTACGGCACACAGGCCGTGCCCGAACCGCCGCTGCATCAGGTGCAGACAAACGCCTGCACGGTCTGCGTCCGTAACGAGGACGCCTACGGACTGTATATGGATCTGCTCGTTTTGGCGAGTCTTTACCGCGCTCTCGAACCGCGTTCGCTTCGCGCGCAGCAGGTATTGGAAGCGATGTTTGCGGCGACGCGGATCATGGATCTCGAATGTCCGCCCGACGCCCGCAGCCGTTCCTATCGGGACGCACGAAAGGCGCTTCGTCCCGCACTCGAAGCCGCCAACGGCGACGGGGAAGCCGTCTTTTCGGTGTTCGGGCAGTCGCATTTGGATTTGGCATGGAAATGGACGGAGCAGGAGACGCGCCGCAAGTGCGCCCGCACCTACGCGAACCAGCTTGCTCTGCTCGACGAATTCCCCGATTACCTCTTCTTCGGCTGCAGCCCGTATATTCTCGACGTGCTCGAAACGGATTATCCGGCGCTGTATGCAAGGGTGCAGGAAAAAATCCGTGAAGGGCGCATTATCGTGGACGGCGGCATGTATACCGAACCCGACGTGCAGATGCCGACGGGCGAATGTCTGCTGCGCCAGATCCGATATGCACAGGACTGGAGCCTTTCGCACACCGGTAAACCGATGGAGCTGCTTTGGCTGCCGGATACGTTCGGCTTTTCGGGGCAGCTGCCGCAGATCATGGTGCAATGCGGGCTCCGGTACTTTGCCACGCAAAAGCTCTCCCGTGCACCGAAGGGCACCGAACCGTTCCCCTACAACGATTTTCTGTGGGAGGGTATCGACGGCACACGCGTGCAGGCGCACTTTTTCAAGAAAAACAACGCGGCGGCGACCCCGGAAGCATTTCGGGAGCGTTGGTATGCCGACCGCGTGCAGGATGCTTACATCGGCGAAATGCTGTTCCCGTTCGGGTTCGGCGACGGCGGCGGCGGCGCGACGCGCGACATGGTCGAGGCCGTCGAGCGCATGCACAACCTTGCGGGCATTCCCGCCTGCCGCTATGAGGACCCCGTTTCGTTCTGCCGTCGCCTTGCCGACAGGACGCAGGCACGGCTCGGCGGCAAGGAAGCAGCCGAGGACGTGAACGTGTATCGCGGCGAGCTGTATTTGGCATGGCATCGCGGCGTGTGGACCGGTCAAGCCGAGATCAAGCGCCGGAACCGCGCCGCCGAGGAAGCCCTGCGTGAAGCGGAGCTTTGGAGCGCGATTGCCGTCTTTCTCGGAAGGGCTGACGCCGCGCAGACAAACGCCGCGTTTGACAAGCTGTGGAAACGGCTGCTGTTCGTGCAGTTCCACGACGTTCTGCCCGGCACCGGCATCGAGCGCGTCAATGACGAAGCCAAGGCCGACCTAAGCGCGATCCGACAGGGTGCGGCGGCGCTTTCCGCAGCCGCCAAGTCGCTTTTGTACCCGGACGCCCCCGCCGCATGGAACCCGGTTTGCGTGCCGCGCGCGCTCAACACCGCGGGCGCGATGCTGCCGCCTTGCGGGTACTTTGCCGGTACACTGCCTATTGGCGATCCGAGCGCTGTGCGCTGTACGCCGTGCGCGGACGGTGCGATCCTCGAAAACAAGTTTCTGAAAGCGCAGATCGACCGGGCAGGCCGCATCGTATCGCTGCAAAAGGACGGTATGGAATTTTTGCGCGCGCCCGCGAACGCCCTGCACCTGTACCGCAATCTGAACACCGAATACGACGCATGGGAGCTGACCTCCTATTATCGCGGCGACGAATGTGAAAGCGCGCTAACCGATGCTGTGCTTTTGTCCTGCGGCGTCCGGCAAAACGGCGCGGCATGGGAAGCCTATGTCGAATGTGCCTGTCGGATCGGCGATTCCGCCGTGCGGCAGACGATCACACTCGGCGAGCACGAAGCGCAGCTCACGGTTGCGCTGACCGTGGACTGGCAGGAAACGCACAAGCTGCTGCAGGCTGCTTTTCCGACGATCGTGCACACGGATCGGCTGGTCGCACAGACGCAATACGGCTATGTGACGCGCCCGAACCACCGTTCCCGCCCGTCCGACCGCGACCGGTTCGAGGGCTGTATGCACGCCTTTTGTGCGCTTGCAGGCGACAATCTCGGCGTCCTGCTGCTGAACGACGGCATCTACGGTTGCGCCGCGGAGGGCGGCACGATGACGCTCTCGCTGCTGCGGGCCGCCAAGCGTCCCGACGGCAACGCGGATCAGGGAATGCACCGGTTCCGCTATGCGATCCGGCCGTATCACGGCAGCTTCGCCGAAGCGAAAGCCGCCGAGGCCGGACGGCTGTTTGCCGCGGGCGTCGAGCTTCCCGCCGTTCCCGCTGCAGCAAAGCAGAGCTATTCCTATTTTGCGCTTCGTCCCGCCGAAAACGGCCGCGCACCGCGCGGCATCCTGCTCGATTGGGTCAAGACGGCGTTCGACGGCTCCGGCGATCTGATCCTGCGCCTGTATGAAAGCTGCGACTCGTTTGAGACGGCGGTGCTGACCTCTCCGCTTGCCGCCCGCGCCGTATACCGGTGCGACGCGCTTGAGCGTCCCTTGTCCCCGCTGTCCTTTGCCGAAGCCGACGGCACAGCGGTCACGGTTTCGCTGAAGCCCTTCGAGCTGCTCACGCTGCGCCTTGTACGCCGCTCGAAAACAGAATAGCCCTTCGAACAAGGCCGGATCGCTGCACGTCAGCGATCCGGTTTTTCTATCCTTTTTTGTCTTATTCCATAAAAATCATCCGTTTTGTCCTTAAATTTATGTAAAAACTATCTTGTATTTTTGTCAAAAGTATGTATAATCTAAGTGAAGAGCACTTAAAATATATGGCTTGTGACAGAGCACAGGCCATGTACCCCAAACGTGATTCAAATACTCAGGAGGAACAGAAGAACATGAAGAAAACAGTAGCATTGCTTCTTGCCGCCGTCATGATCCTCGGCGCGTTTGCCTGCTCCGGCGGCACCGCCCCTGCGACCACGCAGCCGGCCACAAGCACCACGACGGATACGACGCAGGCTGCGCAGCCCGCCAAGACGGAGTCGGAGCCCGCGCCCGCCGCGACGACCGATAACGCCCCCGTTACCAGTTCGGAGGTCGCAGCGAACGTCGTAGAGGATGTTGAGGTTGACGTTTCCGCGTACAAGGAAGCGCCGATGCTCGCGGCCCTCGTTGAAAAGGGCGAGCTGCCCAAAATCGACGAGCGTATCCCGAACCAGGAGAACGTGTTCGTCGATACGAACGCGTCCAGCGGCGAAGCGCTGACGATCGGCACCTATTCCGCCAAGATCACGGTTCCGACCACCGGCGTCGGCAACTGGGGCATTAGCCGTTACGGTGATCAGACGCTGTCCCTGTACAACACGGACAACACCCGCGTGATGAACACAATCAAGTCCTACGATGTCAATGCCGACTATACCCAGTATACCTGGCATCTGCGCGAGGGCATGCGTTGGTCCGACGGTTCTCTGTTCACCGCGGACGACATCACGTTCTGGTACTATATGTGCCACATCAACAACTATGACGGCTGCGCCAACTGGGCAGGTCTCTACACGCTCGCGGACGACGGCGAAACCAAGGAATACGCCAAGCTCGAGAAGGTAGACGATTACACCGTCGTCTGGACCTTCAACAAGCCGCAGTATGAAGACGACTTCTTCACCGGCGACCTCAAGTGGGCCTACTGCAACAAGGCGTTCTTCGAGGGCAACGGCCTCATCCCGTCCACCTACTACAAGGAGAATCCGTACTACGTCGATCCGGGTCTGACCGACGAGCAGGTTCTGGCCAACGCCTTGAAGATCGGCATCGACATGTCCACCGTCAAGGATCTCGGCAAAGAGCTCCTCTATCGCTATTGGAACTACTATCAGATCCCGCAGTTCGGCGCTTGGATCCTGACCGATCAGACCGGCTTCAACACCAAGAACGACGACCTCATCATCCTGCGCCGCAACCCTTACTTCTTCAAGGTAGACGCCGCGGGTCAGCAGCTCCCGTACATTGATGAGATCTACATTCAGAAGTACGCCAACAACGACCAGGCGCAGCTCGCGTTCCTGTCCGGCGAAATCGACGAATATTCGCCGTCCGCGCCGACCGAGATCTCCACGATTCTTGCGCAGCTCGGCGACAGCGTCCAGCTGATCGAGATGGCCGATACCAAGTGGGGCAATGTGCAGTATTCGTTCAACTACACGATTGCCGACCCGAACTACCATGCGCTGTTCAACAACGAAGCCTTCCGTCAGGCTATGTCCATCGCAATCAACCGCGAGGAAGCCAGCCAGCTGTTGACCGACGGCTTCTCCGATCCGTGCAACGCCGCGCCGCAGATGCCGAACTTCGGCTATAACGACGAGTGGAGCAAGCATTGGACCGAGTTCGACGCTGCCGCCGCCAAGAAGCTCCTTGAGGAGAACTGCGGCCTCGTCATGGGTTCCGACAACTACTATGACTTCGCAGACGGCACCGATCTGATCATTGAATTCATCACCAACACGGCGGATGATAAGGACACGGTATTTGCCGTTATCAAGAAGTATTGGGACGCCATCGGCATCAAGACCGTTCTGAAGCAGTATGAAAACGACCAGACCGGCGCGCTCGTCGATGCGAACGACTTCTACGGCGTCTTCTATCGCGGCGCCGACGAACAGGGAGGCATCGGCCTGATCTCCAGACCGAAGGTATATCTGCCGAACTACAACTCCGCGAACTGGACGACCTGCTGGGCGACCTACTATGATGATCCGACGACCTATGCGGGCACATCCTTCCAGCCGGTGGACGAGCGCATCGACAAGATCGTAGAGCTCGGCAAGGCCTGGACCTCCACGCCGGATAAGGCGGAGAGAGACAAGATCGAGCTTGAGATCTACAAGCTCACGATCGAAGGCGGCTGGGGCTGCGCCGTGTATGAGACCTCCCCGGTCTATCACCTTGCCAAGAGCACGATCCGCAACTGGTTCAACAACATCAACGAGGATAAGTATTACTACATCGGCCTGAGCCATCCGTGGACCTGGTTCCTTGCCGAATAACAAATCCATTCCAGCTGCATAGTGAAGCCGGAGACGTGTGATTCGCTCCATGTCTCCGGCTTTTTTCAAAGGAGAAAAGTTTATGGAAGCGAAATCTTTGCCGGCAAAGAAGTCCGTTTTCTCCGCTGTCTCTGCGTTCTTTAAGCACGATCTGATCCGCTATATCCTCAATCGCATCCTCTTGTTCATTCCGACGATATTGCTGATCTCGATCATCATTTTCTTCGTGATCCAGCTCCCGCCGGGCGACTATGTTTCGACGGCCATCGCCAAGCTGCAGCAGGAAGGCGAAGAAGTCAGCGCGGAAATGGCGCAGGAAATGCGTGAAAGCTACGGCCTCGACAAGCCGGTCATCGTGCAGTATGTCCTTTGGGTGAAGGACATTATCTGGACCGGCAGCAATACGTCGTATTTCCGTCTGTACAATTCCCATCACAACTGGAAGTATTCATTCTCCTATCAAACGAACGTTTGGAACGTCATCGGAAAATACCTGCCCATGACGGTGACGATCACGCTGCTGACGATGGTGCTGCAATACGTGATCGCCATTCCGGTCGCCGTCTTTTCCGCGACGCATCAATACTCGTTCGGAGATTATCTGGTGTCGATACTCACGTTTTTCGGTTCAGCTATCCCGGGGTTCATATTCGCTATCCTGTGTATGTATCTATCCTACCAATGGACAGGAAACGCGAACGTGGGCATGTTCACCCAGGATATGCTGATCAACGGTATCCATTGGTATAACTTCGGCGAGTTCATGCAGCGCATGACGATTCCGTTCATCGTCTTCGGCTTTGCCGGCACCTGCGGCACGATCCGTTCGGTTCGCGCGCAGATGCTCGACGAGCTGTCGCAGCAGTACACGCTGACCGCCCGCGCCAAGGGCGTTTCCGAAGGCAAGATCATTTGGAAATACTGCTTCCGCGCCGCGATCAACCCGACCGTCACCGGCCTCGGCACCGCGCTGTCGCACCTGTTCTCCGGTTCGACGGTTACGGCTATGGTGCTGAACCTGTCCATCCTCGGCCCGGTGCTGTTCCATGCCCTGCAGTATCAGGACATGTATCTGGCGGGCGCCATCGTCATGGTGCAGGCGATCCTTGTCGAGCTCGGCGTGCTGCTCGCGGATATCGGCATCGCCTTCCTCGATCCCAGAATTCGTTATTCGGGAGGTAGCCGATAATGCCGAGAAGAATTAAAACGCAGGACGATTACTATCTTGCATCCCAATGGCAGCTGATGCTGCGCAAGCTGAGGAAGCACCGCCTCGCGCAGGTTTCCTTCGTCATCCTTGCCATTCTGTATATCGGCGCGATCTTCGGCGACTTCATCGCTCCCTATGGATTGGAGGAGTTCGACGCCGTGTATAAGGACTGCGATCCGACGGCCGTTCACTACCAGTATGACGGCAAGTTCGTCGGCCCGTATGTCTTTGCGATCACCAAGCATATCGACAAAAAGACCTTCACGATCACCTATGAGGAGGACACGACGGAGTATTACCCCGTGCAGTTCTTCGTGCACGGCACGGAATACAAGGTGCTCGGCTTCATCCCGTGCGACTGGCATCTGTTCGGTCTCGGGCAGGGCTCCAACGGCGGCACCGCCGCAAAGATCTTCCTGTTCGGCGCCGACAACCTCGGCCGCGACCTGTTCTCCCGTATTCTGATCGGCTCACAGGTGTCGCTGTCCATGCCGTTTGTTTCCGCCATTATCAGCTTGTTCCTCGGCGTCATTATCGGCGCGATCTCGGGCTACTTCGGCGGAGCAATCGACATGGTCATTCAGAGAATCATCGAGGTGCTCGGCGCGATCCCGCAGATCCCGCTGTGGATGGCGCTTTCCGCCGCGATTCCGGCCGGCGTCTCGACCGTGGAGCTGTATTTCTACATGACGATCATTCTGTCGTTCATTAACTGGACCGGCATGGCGCGTATCGTGCGCGGCAAGTTCCTCTCCTCCAAGAACGACGACTATGTCATGGCGGCAAGGCTCGCGGGCGTCTCCACATGGTCGATCATCTGGAAGCATCTTGTGCCGGGCTTTATGAGCTACCTGATCGTTTCGGTCACGCGCAGCATTCCGAGCTCCATCGTCGGCGAAACGTCGATGTCTTACCTCGGTCTCGGCATCTGGTCGCCTGCCACCAGCTGGGGCGTTCTGCTGCAGGAGTGCAGCTCGATCGCCGTCATTGCACAGCATCCGAACAAGCTGATCCCGATCCTGTTCGTGACGATCACGGTCATGGCGTTCAACTTCTTCGGCGACGGACTCCGCGACGCGGCGGATCCCTATAAGTAAGGGAGGTAGGCAGATGGATGACAGTTTAATCCTGCAGGTCAAAGATCTACGGGTGGAAATCGGTATGCCGGAGGGCACGCTGACGCCGGTGCGCGGCGTGAACTTTGAAATGCGCAAGGGCGAAACCGTCGGTCTCGTCGGCGAATCCGGCTGCGGCAAATCCCTGACCTGTAAAGCCATATTGGGCATCAACGACAAAAAATGCAAAGCGTTCGGCGAGATCAACTATAACCATCCCACCGAGGGCGAAAAAAACCTGCTGGCGATGAGCCCGCGCAGCAAAGAGATCCGCGCGGTGCGCGGCAAGGAAATCTCGATGATCTTCCAGGAGCCGATGGTGGCGTTCTCGCCGCTGTATACCATCGGCAACCAGATCAGCGAAGCGGCGCTTTTGCACATCACCAAGAACAAAAAGGAAGCCAAGGCGCTGTCCATCGCCATGATGAAAAAAGTCGGCATCGCCAATGCCGAAAAGCGGTACGACCAGTTCCCGCATGAATTTTCCGGCGGTATGCTGCAGCGCGCCATGATCACGATGGCGCTCGTGTGCCACCCGAAAATCCTGATTGCGGACGAACCGACGACCGCGCTGGACGTGACGATCCAGGCGCAGATTCTGGAATTGATGAAGGAAATGCAGAAGGATTCCGACATGGGCATCCTCTTCATCACGCACGACCTCGGCGTCGTGGCCAGAATGTGCGACCGCGTCAACGTCATGTACCTCGGCAAGATCGTCGAATCCGGCCCCGCCGAAACGATCTACGCCGATCCGGAGCATCCCTATACGAACGGCTTGATGCACTCCGTACATAAGATCGGCTCGCGCAAGCAGGAACGGCTCTATTCGATCGAAGGCACCGTGCCGCTCGCCATGAATCTGCGGACGCAATGCGGCTTCTATGAACGCTGCGACCGGCGGATCGAGGGCCTTTGCGACTGCGCCGAGCCGGATCTTGTCGAGATCGCACCGGATCATAAGGTCGCCTGCTTTGCGTGCGACAACCCGGCCTGCCGCGCGATGCGCGAAAAAGCCGAAGCGTATCTGCGGCAAAAGGACGGAAACAAGACAGAAGCAACGGAGGGGAAACGCCATGGATAAAGAAAGCATTCTGGAGGTGAAAAACCTTCATAAGCGTTTCACCTCGAAAAACATCACGGTCAAGGCCGTCACGGACGTTTCGTTCAACGTCAAAGAGGGCGAAACCATCGGTATCGTCGGCGAATCCGGCTGCGGCAAGACGACGCTCGGCCGCTGCATCGTCCGCGCTTATCAGGCTTCCGAGGGCGAGGTGTGGTACCGCACGCGCGACGGGAAGGAGCTGGATTTTCTGAAGGTGGATCGCAAGCAGATGAAAACGCTGCGCAAGGACATTCAGATGATCTTCCAGGATCCGTATTCGTCGCTCGATCCGCGCATGACGGTGCTCGATATCATCAAGGAACCGCTGATCGCCAACTACAAAAAGACCATGACCGACAAGGAGATGAATGATAAGGTCATCAGCATCGCGGCCAAGGTCGGCTTGAATACGACGTATCTGAAGCGGTATCCGCACGCGTTCTCCGGCGGCCAGCGACAGAGAATCGGCATCGCAAGGGCGCTCGTTGTCGATCCGAAAATCGTGATCTGCGATGAAGCCGTTTCCGCGCTCGACGTGTCCGTGCAGGCGCAGGTCATTAACCTGCTGCGCGACCTCCAGAAGGAGTTCCACCTCACCTACCTGTTCATCAGCCATGACCTGTCGGTAGTGGAGCATATCTCCAACAAGGTCGGCGTCATGTACCTCGGCCGCATGGTCGAGTATGCCGCAACCGATGCGCTGTTCTCAAAGCCGATGCATCCGTATACGGAGGCGCTGCTTTCCGCGGTGCCGATCCCGGACCCGACCGTAAAGACCGAGCGCATCCCGTTGAAGGGCGAAATCCCGAACCCCGCCAACCCGCCTTCGGGCTGCTACTTTCATGAACGCTGCAGCTATTGCTGTGAAAAGTGCTGTCATGAGGTGCCCGAATACGTTGAAGCGGAGCCGGGTCACTTCGTCGCCTGCCATCGTGCCAAGGAATTGGATCTGCGCGGCTTCGATTACGAATAAGCCAAAGTACGCCAAAAGCGTGGGACGAAAATCCCACGCTTTTTCTGTTCGTTTATCCGCAGTATTCCGCGTGCCAGCCGATCCGGCACTCTGCGGGATTACCCGCCTTGTCAAACGCCTTCAGTTCCCAAACGGTGTCCTTCGGCCCCGCCGCCCACAGCACGGTTCGTCCGCCGATCAACCGGATCGCTCCGTCGTCCGAGACGGTCAGCCAGTCCGGCCCGGAAACGGCCTCGCCGTCCTTATACAGCACCAAATCCACGTCGGTGCGATCCACGCTTTGCACGGTCAGCTTCCAGTCCGCCCATCGATTATCGGTGTATGTTTCCGAAAAGTCCGTCAGCCCGTCCACCGCGCGGGCAATCGTCCACGCCGGGTCGGTAAGGAACGAGCCGCGCAGCTTATACGGCGAGGTCTTGTTCTGCCAGTTCCACGGCGGGTTGGCCCGGTCGCGTCCGAAGCGGTTGCCGCGGAACGCGCCGTAACTGCCGAACGTGCAGCCGTCGCCCCACGGCCCGTTGCGGCGTTCGTAGACCTCGCGCAGACTCCGCAGTTCATAGGAGCAGCGGTTGTTTTGATACGATCCTTTATACGTCGCCGGTTCCTCCGCAACGCCGCCGTGATAGTAATGCACGCCGCTGTTGCCGACGTAGACGTAGGTCGTGTGATCCTTGGCCGATTCAATGCTGTGGCCGCAATAGCGCAGGATCCCGTTCGGCGTGATGTAGATGACCGGCCGGTCGCCGTCGAGCAGCAGGCCGCCGTCGCGGTGACTGCCGGGACGGATCGAAAGCGGCGGTTCAAAGAAGAACGGAACGCCGCCGTGTCCCTCGGTGTACATCACGACCGGCGCGGCAAAGCCGTTTTTGATAATCGGCGCGGCGATCATGATGCCTTCCAAATCGTTCTCGTGCCGATCGAACGCAAATTCCGCATCGTCGCGCGGATGGTAGAAGTAATACCCGACAAGGTAATGCGTCTCGGTGCGCTGCACCGTCCAGTACACGACCGCCTTCAGCGGATGTGTTTTCACCCCGTCCCAGTTATTGTCGCTCGCCCAGTCGCCGTCATAGTTGACCGCCGCAACGAAATCGCCCCTGCCGCCGCAGGAGATCATCGTGTTGACCGCGGCGTCCACCTCCGGTGCATAGTGGAACGCGATATCCTCGTCCGAAAGCACGCCGTCCGCCATCGCCTCGGCAAAGCTCCGCTCAATGCGTTCCGGCACGCCTGATACGCGTCCGTTCTTCGGAAACCGCCCCTTGCCGAAGTACTGCCACAGCAGAAAGCCAAGCCCCGCGGCAGCGAGCAGGAGCACAGCGCAAAGCAAGATCTGACCGCCCCTCATACGCACTTTACCAGCCGCTCCGGCTGCTGCATGCCCGGATATGCAGGGTATGCTCGAAGCAGGTGTTGTCCGTCAGATAGACCGTAAAACAGTCGGCATGACGGCCCATGCTGCCGAACTTGCCCGCCGTGAAGCTGTGCGTACCGAAGCACGGCCCGATCTCGATCGCGTCCCTGCCCTTGCAGGCGAGCAGCGTTCCGCTTTTGACGATCATGCCGCCGCCCGGTATACCGTCGGCCTTGAAGCCGTCGGTTTCGAGCGTGCAGCCCGCATCAAAGCTGAATTCCAAGCGCAGCGGCGCCTTGTCGATGCCGGTCGTCTTCACCGTAAGGTCGATGCCGTCCGCCACGGGCGTCACGGTCACGTCAAAGATCATATCCGGGCCGTAGATTTTGTCGCGCTTCGTCTGATCCATCTGCCACCAGTCCGTCGTGCCCTGCGGCTCCTGGAAGGGCAGGTAATACCAGCCCACCTTCTTTTCATGCATTTGGATCTGCACCGGTCCCTTTGACGCCGCAAATTCTGCCGGGGTCAGCGCCGTTCCGTCGGGCGAAACGGCTTGCATCTGCTGCGAAACGAATGCCCGGTGCTCGCAAAAGCTGCCGCCGATCCGCAGACCGCAGGTGAACCCACCGGACTGGAAATAGAGGAAATCCGGGCAGCGGTCGATCACGGAGCAGGTATATTGCGGCTCCCGGATGCGCACGATATGCGAATCCGCGTAGAACCGGCGATACGTGTCCGGTATGCCTGCGCCCGTGTGCTCGAGGTCGATCAGCTCCGGCTTGCGCATGTAGTAGATCAGGCAATCCATGTGGCCTGCGGCGCGCGCCGTGCCACAATCGAAAATTGCGTTGGCCGCGTCCAAAAACGCCGGGATCTTAAACCGATACCCCATGAACAGGTATTCAAAATAGTAATCCGTCGGATAGACCTTGACGCCGCGATCCTGCCGCGTCGAGTTGTTTGTGAACACGCTGCCGTCCGGCTCGAAGTAGGTCAGCATCATCTGCAGATTGCGGATCACGGGCTCGAAATAGCGTTCGTCGCCAGTCGCCTCCGCCAGCATGATAATCGCGTCGTTGTTGATGCGGTTATAGTTGCCTGCGGAACGCTCGGCATATTCGCCGTCGTCGTTGCAGTCGATCCCCTCCAAAAGATACCGGTCGGCGGTCTGCCGATAAGCAGGCTCGTTAAAGAACTTGGCGCACAGCGCCATCAGGGACGCAATCGCCCACCGGTGGTTCGGCGTATGGAAGCCGCCGCCGATGATCGCGTCACAGCCCCGCCGCAGGATGCGCTCCAGCCGCGCCGCCGCCTCCTCGCAGCCGGGAAGCGCAGGCTGATGCTCCTTGAGATAGCAATAGACCGGCAAAATGCGCTTGAGGCAGAACGCCGTGTCCGGCGCGGAATAAAAATTGCAGTCGTTGAAATCGAAGAAACCGTTCGGCCGCTGTGTGCGCTCGACAAAGTCCAAGCCGAGCCGGATGCGCTCCAGCAGCGCCGCGCTGCCGTGCCAGCGGCTGTCCTTGTTCAGATAGCACGCCAGCATCGACGTGATGCGGTAGATTGCAAACTTCGCCTCGACCAGATCGTTGCCGTCCCGGAACCCGCCATAAAACAGGCTGCTCTCAGGCTCCATGAACTGGATTTCCAATGACCGTTCCGCTCTTGCGTCCGTTTCCCGGACGATGGCTGCATAATGCTCTCGCA
>JAFUDD010000375.1 GCA_017459315.1 Clostridia bacterium
GCGCGGGGTGGCAATACTGTGTCATTCCGAACGAAGTGAGGAATCTCGGAAACCGAAAAGCGCGGACACGTCCCACACCCGCACGCAAGCCGCATGTTTACCGGGGATAAAAGACTTGGCAGAGGCTGCTGGTTCATGCACAAGTCTTTTGCACGCAGAGATTCCTCGTCGTTCCTCCTCGGAATGACGGTGTTGGGGATTGGAATGACGATGCTGGAAGCTCGGAAGGACGGCGCGGGGTGGCAATACTGTGTCATTCCGAACGAAGTGAGGAATCTCGGAAACCGAAAAGCGCGGACACGTCCCACGCCAGCACACAAGCCGCATGTTTACCGGGGATAAAAGACTTGGCAGAGGATGCCGGTTCATGCACAAGTCTTTTGTATGCAGAGATTCCTCGTCGTTCCTCCTCGGAATGACGGCGCGGGGTGGGGCTTCGCGCCCATAAAAATAGATTCTCCGGATGGAGAATCTACCTTCCCTCGCATCTATGATGCGAATATCACTGCGAAGCAATATCGCTGCGGCTCTGCCGCAATATCACTCGTTCGCTCTGCGAACGAATATCACTGCGAAGCCATATCACTTCGCCGCAGGCGAATTTCATTCACCTGATCCGCCCGCTTGCCTCCAGCACGCGGATATCCGGCTCGCAGAGGAACGGCTCGCCTGCGGCGCGGAGGGCGTTGGCGACATCCTTCAGGCCGGAGCCGGTGGAGATCGTGGTGACGGTCTCGGAGGGCTTGATGATCCCAAGCTCCACCGCGCGCTTGACGCCTGCCGTGGCGGTCACGCCCGCAGGCTCGCCGAACACGCCTTCCGTGCGGCCTAAAAGCCGCATCGCGGCAAGGATCTCGTCGTCGCTGACCGCGATCCAGCGGCCGCCGCTTTTTTCAACCGCGCGCTGTGCCTTCTTCGGATTGCGCGGGACGCCGACGGCAATGCTGTCCGCCAAGGTGTTTTCGGGCGTGGGGACAAGGTCGCGGTGCTGCTCTGCGGCATCGACGAACGGGCAGCAGCCGGAGGACTGGACGCCGAGAATCTTCGGAATGCGCTCGATCATGCCCATTTCATAGAGGTCATGGAAGCCGTTATACACGCCGCCGATCGTGCAGCCGTCGCCCACGGACACGGCGACCCAGTCGGTGGGCTGCCAGGAAAGCTGCTCGGCAATCTCCAGCGCGACGGTCTTTTTGCCCTCGGTGAGGATCGGGTTGATGCCCGCGTTGCGGTTATAGAAGCCCCATTTTTCGATGGCGGCTTTACTGAGTTCAAAGGTCTGCCGGTAGTCGCCCTTGACGGAAATGACGTTCGCGCCGAAGATCAGCAGCTGCGCGACCTTGCCCTTTGGCGCGCGCTCCGGCACGAAGATTACGGTTTTCAGCCCCATGCGGGCGGCGTTGCCCGCGCAGGACGAGGCGGCGTTGCCGGTGGAGGAGCAGCAGATCGTGTCGTACCCGAGTTCCAGCGCCTTGGCGACCGCGACGCCGCTGGCGCGATCCTTCAAGCTGGCGGTGGGGTTCAGGCCGTCGTCCTTGATGTAGAGCTTTTTAAGGCCCAGTTCGTCCCCGAGCCGTTCGGACGCATACAGCGGCGTCCACCCGATGCGTAAGAAGCGGGATAGGCCCTCGCCCTTCAGCGGCATCAAGGCGCGGTAGCGCCACATGGAGTTATCGCGGTCTTTCGCCAGCGATTCGCGGTTCAGCTCCTTTTTGACCTCGGCATAGTTGAACACGATGTCGAGTATGCCCTTTTCCCCGCACGACGGGCAGGTCATCAGCTCCGGCCCGAACGGGTACTCCCTGCCGCACAGCGTGCAGCGATAGCCGTAGATGCGTTTCATACGTCGCAGTTCCCCCTTTGCTTCTGACATGGTTTGGCGCATTGCCGCGAACCAAAGCGGCGTCTGTGCCCATGTGTCAATCCCATCATACAATACTAAAAAATTTTTTGCAACCCTTTTGAAAATTTAGTTTCCGCTATTGCACAATGAGGCGGTTTGCGATATACTGAAATCGTAAATAATGGGTAAAGGAGCGGAATGCGTATGATTCTTTTGACAAACGGCAGAGTGCTGACACGGGTCGGGACCGAGTTTTACGAGAACGGCGCGGTCGCCATCGAGGGACGGTATATCAAGGAAGTCGGTGACGCGGCGTCGATGAAAGCCAAGTATCCGGACGCGGACGTGATCGACGCGCACGGCGGCGTGATCATGCCCGGCCTCATCAACATGCACAATCACATTTACAGCGCATTCGCGCGCGGGTTAAGTATTCGCGGCTATGCGCCGAAGGACTTTATGGACATCCTGGAGGGGCAATGGTGGCGCATCGACCGCTGCTTAACGCGCGAGAACGACCGCCTCTCCGCCTACGCCGTCTATGCGGACTGCATCAAAAACGGCGTGACGACCGTGTTCGACCACCACGCGAGCTTCTTTGACATTCCGGACAGCCTCGACGAGCTGGCCGAGGCCGCGACTGCGCTTGGCGTTCGCACCTCGCTTTGCTATGAGGTAAGCGACCGCGACGGGGAAGAAAAGCGCGTCCAGTCGATCAAGGAAAACGAACGGTTTATCAAGCGGGCGCAAAAGGACGACACGGATATGCTCAAGGGCATGATGGGTCTGCATGCGTCGTTCACCTGCTCGGACAGGACGCTGGAGGAATGTCTCGCGTCCGGCGGCAAGGAAGCGGGCTTCCATGTGCATTGCGCCGAAGGCCCGGCGGATCTGCAGCACTCTTTGCACAACTACGGCAAGCGCATCATCGAGCGGTTCTTTGACGCGGGCATCCTCGGCGATAAGACGCTTGCGATCCATTGCGTGCACATCAACAAGGCCGAGATGGAGCTTTTGAAGGCGACGCACACGGCGGTCGTGCACAACCCGGAATCGAACATGGGCAACGCGGTCGGCTGCGGCGCGGTGATTCAAATGAAAAAGCTGGGCCTGCTGCTCGGCCTCGGCACGGACGGCTACACGAACGACATGCTCGAAAGCTATAAGGTCGGGAACATCATCCACAAGCACCACCTGTGCGACCCGACGGTGGCGTGGGGCGAGATCCCGGATATGCTGTTCAACGGCAACGCCGAGATCGCGGGGCGGTACTTTAACGCGCCGCTTGGCGTATTGAAGCCGGGGGCGTATGCGGACGTGATCGTGACGGACTACGACCCGCTGACCCCGATGGACGGCGGCAACGCGAACTCGCACATCCTGTTCGGGATGCAGGGCAAGTCGGTGATCACGACGATCTGCAACGGCAAGGTGCTGATGAAAGACCGCGAGCTGCTCGTTTGCGACGAAAGGGAACTGATGGCCAAGTGCCGCGAAAGCGCGAAGAAGCTTTGGAACACGATCAACGCGTGACGGGTGTATGCCGCTTGACGGCATGCGCCTTCCCCTTAATCTGACACGGAGGATAAAACGATGTCTGACCTGATGACCCCGATCCCGTTTGCGAATCTGATGGAATGGATTCTGACCGAATACAAGACCGGCGCGGTGTTCGGCGTGCGGCGGCCGTTCGTCCCCCAACCGGGTAAGACGCTCGACCTGTTCGGTGAAAAGCTGGAAACGCCGTTCGGCCCCGCCGCGGGCCCGCATACGCAGCTGACGCAGAACATCGTCGCGGCCTACTACGGCGGCGCGCGGTTCTTCGAGCTCAAGACCGTGCAGATCATGGACGGCGAGGCGCTATCTAAGTGCGTCAACAAGCCGTGCATCGTCGCGGAGGACGAATGTTATAACTGCGAATGGTCCACCGAGCTGACCGTGCCGCAGGCGATGGACGAATACATCAAGGCAAGGTGGAATTAGAAGCTCTTGACCAAGGAATACGGCTGGGGCGACCCGGAGGGCTTCGTGTTCAACATGAGCGTCGGCTATGACTTTGCGGGCATCACGTCCCCGAAGATCGACGCGTTTTTAGAGGGCATGATGCACGCGGACAAGACAGCGATCTGGCAGGAATGCAAGGCGTGGGCAAAGGCAAACCTCGACCGGTTCAAAAATATCGACCTTGCGTACCTTGATGCCATCGAGCCGCGCGTGTGCCGCCAGGCGACGCTGTCCACGCTGCACGGCTGCCCGCCGCAGGAGATCGAAAAGATCGCGTCGTACCTGATCGACGTGAAAAAGCTGCACACGTTCGTCAAGTGCAACCCGACGATATTGGGCTACGCGACGGCCCGCAAGACGCTCGACGAGCTCGGCTTTGACTACATCGTGTTCGACGAGCATCATTTCAACGAGGACCTGCAGTATGCCGACGCGGTGCCGATGTTTCAGCGGCTGCTGGCGCTTGCGGCAAAGAACCATGTGAATTTCGGCTTGAAGCTGTCGAACACGTTCCCGGTGGACGTGACGCGAAACGAATTGCCGAGCAACGAAATGTACATGTCCGGCCGGTCGCTCTATCCGCTGACCATCGAGATGGCCAAGCGCATGGCGGAGGAATTTGACGGCAAACTGCGCCTGTCGTTTTCCGGCGGCATCGACGCGTTCAATATCGACGGGCTGTTCGATGCGGGGATCTGGCCGATCACGCTTGCGACGACGATTCTGAAGCCCGGCGGGTATCAGCGGTTGAAACAGCTCGGCGAAAAGTGCCTAAAGCACGACTATCTGCCCTTTACGGGCGTATCGGTCGGCAAGGTCGATCAGCTGGCGAAGCAGGCGAAGGCGTCGGTGCGCAACACCAAGCCGATCAAGCCGCTGCCGAAGCGGAAACTGGA
>JAFUDD010000376.1 GCA_017459315.1 Clostridia bacterium
ACGTACCGGCGAATCTCCGCGACCGGCTCCTTATGGATCACCATGCTCTTGCCGAAGATGATGACCTCCGGGCGGTACTTGTCGATAACCTTTTTGGTTTCCTCGACGTCGATCTTGAAAATATTATCCTTGCATACAGGGAAATTGACGACCGCGCTGCGCTCGGTGACCGGATCTACCGCGATATAATCATGCAATGCGCCCATCGGCTGTGCCGAAAGGTGCCCGCCCTTGATGATATGGTTGTTCAGCACATAGCCGAGCCGCTGCGGGGTATGCTTGCGGTCGAGGCGGTTTTTCCAGTCCATCATGGCCGAGAACGCGCACATGTTGGACATCTGCCCGGAGATCACGCGCGTTTCGACCTCGGTGCAGTTGAAATACTTTTTGAGTTCTTCGACCGTCAGCTCCTCGACCTCGTCGATGAACTTGGTGCCTTGGTAATAGAAAATATCCTTGTCATAGAAGGACTTGACCTTTTTATGCTCGGCATAACGGCAGCTCGGATCGGAAGCGCACAGCGTCTGCACAGCATGGCTCGGCGTATTCTCCGAAGGGATCAGATTGATGCATTGCTTTTGCCGCCACAGGTGGTTCTGCTCGGCCTTTTTCAAAAGCTGCAATGCGCGTTCGGGACGAGACGCTTCATTTTCGGGTCGCTTGGACAGCTCGAAGCCATAGACCATCGGGCGCGCAAACGGCGGCGCCATCGTATCGAGATGCTTATTCGGAATGACGGCCTTGAGCCGCTTGCCGCGCACATCGACCTCGACGATGTCGTTTTCGAGAACGTCATTGGCGATATAGCACATGCCGATGGAACGCTTGACGATCTCGTCCGTAATGACCGTTTCCAAGCCCTCTCCCTCGGCTTTATAGTACGGCACCATCGTACCGCTTGTGACCCAGCCGATCTGCGTCTGCCCGCGATAGACCGGCATCCCTGCGCGGATCACGCCGCGATCCAAAAGCGTGATCGGACGAATCACCTTCGGCAGAACAGCTGTGTCGGAAAAATCGCGATTCTGAATCCGCTTGAAGGCGGCGCTTTGCGCTTCGAGCGGCTTGCGGCCGATGTAATCGCCCTTCTGCGGGGCAAAGCTGACCGCGAACTTGGCCAACGGCACCGCAAAAATCGGCATCGACTTGCCGTCCGGATCAACGCCCATTTCATGTCCGTACAGCGGCATGCCCGCTTCCAGACGCAGCGTATCGCGCGCGCCGAGACCTGCCGGACGTGCGCCGAGCTCAATCAGCCGATTCCACAGCCATGCGATATCCTCCGACCGGATATAGACCTCATAGCCGATAGGTTCGCCGGTGTAGCCGGTCTTGGCGATATGCACAGTGCGGCCTTCGAACGAAAGCGTGTTCAGCGCATTCTTCATCGGCTCGGTGAGGGCTTCGCCGCCGGACAGCTGCATCAGTAAATCCTTGCTCTTTGGCCCCTGCACCGCAATCGCGCCCCACGATTTTGTGATATCGGTGATCGTACAGTCGTAGGCTTCCTTTTCCCGACGCAGATGCACAAGATCCTTTTCTGTATTGGAGGCGTTGACGACGAGCAAGAAACGCTCCTCCTCGAACCGATATAAAAACGCATCGTCGATGGCGCCGCCGTCTTCGTCGGGCAGGATGCAGTACTGGGCTTTGTTGAGATCCAGCGCCGCAACGTTGCTGGACAGGACATGCTGCAAAAACGCTTCCCGCTCCGGGCCGTCGATCAAGAGGCGCCCCATGTGGGAAACGTCAAATAAAGAGCAAAAATGCCGCGTATACAAATGCTCCGCTACGATACCGGTCGGATACTGCACCGGCATCTCCCATCCGCCGAAGTCCACCATCGTCGCGCCC
>JAFUDD010000377.1 GCA_017459315.1 Clostridia bacterium
CCGACGATTGTCGCCTGCCGCACAGAGGATGCGCGTGTCACACAGAACTTCCTAAAGGGACTAGATTGGACCGATTATGCTTTCCCGAAAAGCAATCTATCGCCGTCCGAGGAAATTGCCCGCTATGATGCGCGCCTTGCCGAGATCGAAACGTCTGTTGCCGATATCGACGCGCAGATCACCACGCACAGCGAACAGCTTGACCTTTTGGAGAACGCAGCTGACGCCGCCGTGATCGACCGTGACCGTTATCAGGCGGAAAACGACCTTATGCACACCCGGAGCGCCTTTATACTGGAAGGATGGGTGCGCGAGGATCAGGTAGAGCAAACGGAAGCGGCCGTCAAGAGCGTTACGGAAGCGTACAGCTTTGAAGTACGTGACCCGAACGAGGACGAAGTACCGCCGTCGGTTGTGAAGAACAACGCGCTTGTTACGCCCTTTGAAGAGGTACAAACGCTGTATTCCCGTCCCGATCCCTACGGGATCGACGGTACCCCGTACATGACGCCGTTCTACATCCTGCTGTTCGGTTTGATGCTGTCCGACACCGGATACGGCATTTTGCTGACGCTCGGTGCTTTGGCGTATATCAAGATCAAAAAGCCGACCGGCACAAGCGGCGGCATCGCCCGCGTGCTGGCATGGGGCGGCGTGTCCACTATTGTGTGGGGCTTCTTTGTCGGTTCGTTCTTCGGCATTTCGAGAACACCGGCGTCCGGCGCGATCTTCGATCAGATTTCCGCGTTCTTCGACCGGCTTGGCATCTTCCCGATTTGGCTTGATCCGATGACCGATTCGATGG
Organism: Clostridia bacterium; assembly: GCA_017459315.1. Next base: position 806 of record JAFUDD010000377.1, read on the forward strand.
GCATGCTGGCCTTGAGCCTCGGCCTCGGCATTCTGCATTTGGTGAGCGGCTATATCATCAATGCAATGAACTGCTTCAGCAAAGGCGATTGGCAAAGTGCCGTGTTCGATCAGCTGTCATGGGTGATGATCATTCTCGGCCTTGTGATCGGCTTCCTGCCGCCGATTGCGGATATGGCGGGTATGTCGGTTAGCTTGCCCAAGCCCGTAACGAATACGGCAATTGTGATTGCGGCTTTAGGCGCGGTTTTGATTCTGCTGTTCAAGGGCAGAAATGCGCCGAAGTTCTTCGGAAAGGTCACGGGCGGACTTGCGGAGTTATACAACATCACGGGCGTTTTGTCGGATGTTCTGTCCTATGCGCGTCTGTTTGCGCTCGGCATTGCGACCGGCGTTATCGGGCAGGTTTTCAATACGCTCTGTGCGATGCTGATGCAGGGCAAGAGCATTCCGATGCAGATTTTGGGCGGGCTGCTGGCAATCATTCTGCTGATCTTCCTGCACACGTTCAACCTTGCGATCAATACGCTCGGCGCGTTCGTGCATTGCGCGAGATTGCAGTATGTCGAGTTCTACGGCAAATTCTATGAAGCAGGCGGAAGGGCTTTCCAACCGCTTACCTATAACACAAAACACATTCAAGTCACAAAATAACAGGAGGACATTACAGTGGAATTGGGTACTATTTTAACAACGGCGGGTGTCGCAGTAGCGGTATTGTTTGCAGGATTCGGCTCGGCAATCGGCGTCGGTATGGCGGGTCAGGCCGCAGCTGGCGTTGTGTCCGAGGATCCCGACCGTTTCGGCAATTGCCTTGTTATGCAGCTTCTGCCGGGCACGCAGGGCATCTACGGCCTGCTGATCGGTGTCGTTATCGCGATTAAGGCGGGCCTGATGAGCGCGGGCGGTGCTGCCATTTCGACCGAAACCGGTATCCGCTATCTGATCGCGGCTATGCCGATTGCGTTCGGCGGTCTTGTTTCGGCTATCTATCAGGCCAAGGTTGCATGCGCCGGCATCAACATGATCGCAAAGAAGCCGAATGAAAGCGGTAAAGGCATCGTCATGGCGATCATGGTCGAGACCTACGCGATCCTTGCGCTTCTGATCTCTTTCCTGCTCGTCATCGGTATCGCATAAGCGAGGACGTTATGGGAAACGCAAGCGCAGACAATCTGATCGGCCGCATCCTGTCGGAAGCGCAAGAGAGCGCCGATAGGATCATTGCCGACGCCGATACCTTGTGTGGATCCATCCGTCAGGATCGGGATGCCCGTATCAGCGAGCAGGCTGCGGCTTTGAAAAAAACACGCGACATACAGGTGCGCGAGATTCTGGACGGCGCTTCGACGCGCGCCCGCCTCGATGGGCGAAAGGCGCTTCTTGCCGAGAAGCGGGTTATTTTGGATGAAACCTTCGCGGCAGCGTATAAAGCCGTCTGCGAATTGCCCGAAAGTGAATTGGCGCGGCTGTTTGCAGATGTGCTGAAGGCTGAGGCACAGACCGGCGATACCGTCGTATGTGCGAATGCAGATCGTGGCGCCGTGCAGAACGCCATTGACACAGCAGGTGTTTCAGTTCGTCTTGCCGAGTCTGCGGCATCGGTGGATCGCGGCTTTGTGTTGTACGGCAAGAGCTATGAAAAGGACTGCTCTTTGAAAGCTATCCTTTCTGAGCTTCGGGATCGCGAAGAAACCAAGGTCGCCGAGATTCTGTTTTCTTAAGGAGGGCGTATGCCGCAACCGAGTTATACATACGCAAGCGCGCGGCTGTCCGCTTTGTCCAAAAGACTTGTTGAACCGCAAACGGTTCGCCGCATGGCGGACGGAACGCTTTCGGACGCTCTTCGCACGCTGCAGGATATCCGCTATGGCGGTGGCATGGACATTCGCGAGACGAATGTAGAGCAAATGATTACCGCCGAAATGCGGGAGACGATGGCTGAAATTCGGGATATTTCCCCGAATCCGACTCTGACCGATCTGTTTCTGCTTCGGTCAGACGTACAGAATATCAAGGCCTTGCTGAAAGCTCGGATGCTCGGTTCGTCGGATGCGCCTTTTTCCGATGGCGGACTCTATTCCAAAGAGGATCTTACCGCCATGGTAAAGGAGCAGCATTACGACGAGCTGCCGGATGAACTGACAACGGCGCTTTTACAGTTGGAAAAGCAGCTTTCCATCCGTGTCGATCCGCAGCATATTTCTGTTGTGCTGGACAGAGCATATCTTGCGTATGCCCTGCGCACAGCAAAAAAGGATGCCGTGTTGAGCCAGTATTTTTCCGCGATGGCTGACTTTGACAATATTCTGACGTTTTTGCGCGTTCGCGCCATGGGCGGATCAAAAGAGATGCTTGACGATCTGCTGCTTCCGGAAACCGGTATCAAAAAGCAGCAGCTGATGGAAACGTTTGACTGGTCTTTCGAGCAGCTGAATAAGATTCTGGATGCGAGCGTATGCCGGGAAGCGTTGGTGAAGGGCTTGAACGCCATGCAGCGGACGGGCAATATCGGTGAAGTCGAAAAAGCGCGAGATAATTATCTGCTTTCATTGCTGTCGGTTCATAAGTATGAAACGAGCAGCATCTATCCGGTAATCGGGTATTATCTTGCCAAAGAGCGGGAGGGGAGAGCGATTCGTCTCATCATCACCGCTAAGCGCAATAAGCTGCCCGATTCTGTGATTTCGGAAAGGTTGGTGACGCTGTATGGCGAACGGTAAATGTGCCGTCATCGGTGACCGGGATTCGATTCTGCTGTTCAAAGCGGTCGGCATCGAGGTCTATCCGGAAACCGACGGCGAACGTGCCAACCAGATCATGCATCGCCTTGCCCGCACGGGTTACGCCGTTATTTACGTGACCGAATCGGTTTATCCGCTGTGTAAGGAAACAATTTCCGAGTTTGCCTCCGAGCCGTACCCCGCAATCATTCCGATTCCGGATGCGCTCGGCAGCCGCGGCACCGGCATGAAAGCATTGAAGGAAAATGTCGAAAAGGCCGTCGGCGTCGATATTTTGAGTAATTCTTGAGCAGGAGTATGATATGCAAGGAACAATCGTAAAAGTTTCGGGTCCCTTGATCGTAGCGAGCGGCATGGCCGACGTGCAGATGTTTGACGTGGTTCGCGTCTCTGATAAGCATCTGATCGGCGAAGTCATCGAGCTGCGCGGCGATAAGGCGTCCATTCAGGTATATGAGGAAACGGGCGGCATCGGTCCCGGCGAGCCTGTCGTATCCACCGGCGCGCCGCTGTCCGTCGAGTTGGCCCCGGGCCTCATAGAATCCATTTATGACGGTATTCAGCGTCCGCTGTCCGAGATCCGCAAGGTCGCGGGCGACCGCATTACGCGCGGTATCGAGGTCAATTCCCTCGATCATGAAAAGCTTTGGAATTTCGTCCCTGCCGCAAAGGTAGGCGATGAACTGAAGGGCGGCGACGTACTTGGCACCGTGCAGGAGACCGAAGCTGTTCTCCATAAGATCATGGTTCCGCCGAACGTATCCGGCACGCTGACTTGGATTTACGAGGGCGAAGCAAACATCGTCACACCGATTGCACGTCTCGAAAAGAACGGAAAGGTGTTTGAACTGCCGATGCTGCAAAAATGGCCGGTTCGCAGAGGCCGTCCGTATGCCGAAAAGTTAGCGCCGAATGAGCCGATGATCACCGGTCAGCGCGTTATCGACACGCTGTTCCCAGTCTCCAAGGGCGGCGTTGCCGCCGTTCCGGGCCCGTTCGGCAGCGGTAAAACGGTTGTACAGCATCAGCTCGCTAAGTGGGCGGATGCGGACATTATCGTGTACGTCGGCTGCGGTGAGCGCGGCAATGAAATGACCGACGTTCTGATGGAGTTTCCGGCATTGAAGGATCCGCGCACCGGGTTGTCGCTGATGAAGCGCACCGTGCTGATCGCGAATACCTCCGATATGCCTGTGGCGGCGCGTGAGGCTTCCATCTATACCGGCATCACGATTGCAGAGTATTTCCGTGATATGGGATATAAGGTGGCAATCATGGCGGACTCCACAAGCCGTTGGGCGGAGGCGCTCCGCGAGATGAGCGGCCGTCTGGAAGAAATGCCCGGTGAAGAAGGCTACCCCGCGTATCTGTCCTCCCGTTTGGCGGAGTTCTATGAGCGTGCCGGCGCTGTCAAGACGATCGGCAGCGAAGGTCGCACAGGCGCTGTTACTGCCATCGGCGCTGTGTCCCCGCCGGGCGGCGATATCTCCGAGCCGGTTTCGCAGGCAACGCTTCGTATCGTCAAGGTGTATTGGGGCCTTTCGGCAAAGCTCGCTTACGCGCGCCATTTCCCGGCAATTGACTGGCTGCAGTCTTATTCGCTGTATCAGGATCGCTTGGCACCTTGGTTCAACTCGAATGTGCATCCCGATTGGTCGGCGCTTGTTGCCAGAACGATGCACCTTTTGCAGGTGGAAAGTGAACTCGACGAGATCGTTCGTCTTGTCGGTATCGACGCATTGTCGTTCAAGGATCGTCTGACGCTTGAAGCTGCAAGGAGTATTCGTGAGGACTACTTGCATCAGAACGCATTCCATGAGGTTGATACGTATACGTCCCCGAAGAAGCAGTATATGATGCTGAACGTCATTCTGCAAAACTATGAAAAGAGCCTTGATGCGCTGGATCATGACGCCTCATTTGCCAAGCTGATGCGGATGCCGGTGCTGGAACGGATCGGTCGTTTGAAGTATGTTCCGGAGGAACAAGCTGAAGCCGAGTATAACGACATTTTGAAAGCCATCAACGAGCAAACCGCAGCATTGACCGAAGGAGGGAATATCTGATGCGTAAGGAATATCGCACGATCACCGAAGTCGTCGGCCCTCTGATGATGGTCAAGGACGTGGAAGGCGTCAAGTATGATGAGCTTGTCGAGATCGAGCAGGCGGACGGTACGATCCGCCGCGGCCGTGTTCTCGAAATCAACGGCGATAAGGCCATGGTGCAGCTGTTTGAAGGCTCGCAGGGCCTGCGCATTTCGGACAGCAAAGCACGTTTCCTGGGCCACTCGATCCAGCTTGCCGTCGCGCCCGACATGCTCGGTCGTATTTTCAACGGCATGGGCGAGCCGAAGGACGGCGGTCCGGCGTTGATTGCCGAAAAGCATTTGGATATCAACGGCGTCGCTATGAATCCTGCTGCGCGAGATTATCCGAGCGAATTTATTCAAACCGGCATTTCTGCAATCGACGGCTTGAATACGCTGGTTCGCGGTCAGAAGCTGCCTGTGTTCTCCGGCTCGGGTTTGCCGCACGCCAACCTTGCGGCGCAGATTGCGCGTCAGGCACGTGTGCTCGGTTCGGACGAAAAGTTCGCGGTCGTTTTCGCCGCTGTCGGTATCACGTTTGAGGAAGCCGATTTCTTCATCAACGATTTCCGCCGTACCGGCGCAATCGAACGTACCGTCACGTTTATCAACCTTGCAAACGACCCGGCCATCGAGCGTATCAATACGCCGCGTATGGCCATCACTGCTGCTGAATATCTGGCGTATGATCTCGGTATGCACGTGCTCGTTATCATCACCGATATTACGAACTACGCCGAAGCGCTGCGCGAGGTTTCCGCCGCGCGTAAAGAGGTGCCGGGACGCCGTGGCTATCCGGGCTATATGTACACCGACCTTGCGACGATGTATGAGCGCGCAGGCCGTATTCGCGGCAACAAGGGCTCGATCACGATGATTCCGATCCTGTCTATGCCCGAAGACGACGTAACCCACCCGATCCCTGACCTAACCGGCTATATCACGGAGGGGCAGATCATTCTGTCCCGTGAACTGTACCGCAAGGGTCTGACCCCACCGATCAACGTTCTGCCGTCGTTGTCTCGTCTGAAGGATAAGGGCATCGGCAAGGGCAAGACCCGTGAGGATCACGCCGACACGATGAATCAGCTGTTTGCTGCCTATTCACGCGGCAAGGATGCAAAGGAATTGGCTGTTATCTTGGGTGACGCGGCATTGTCCGATACAGACAAGCTGTATGCGAAATTTGCCGATGCGTTCGAGGAGCAGTATGTTTCGCAGGGTTACTATACCAACCGTTCGATTGAAGAAACGCTTGATCTCGGCTGGAAGCTGCTTTCGATCCTGCCCAAGTCCGAGCTGAAGCGTATTCGTGACGAATACATCGAAAAATACTATCCTGAGGAGGCATAACCGTGGCGCTGCAATATAAGCCCACCCGCATGGAGCTGTCCAACTTGAAAAAGCGGAGGACGGTCGCCGTTCGCGGACACAAGATGATGAAGGATAAACGCGACGAGCTCGTGCGCCGCTTCTTCGTCTACGCCCGCCGGAACCAGCAGCTTCGCCGGGAGACGGAAGAAAAATTGCAGAAGGCAATGCAGAGCTTCGTTTTGGCGCGCGCGATGATGTCTAACGACGAGATAGAGGAGGCGCTGCTCTATCCGGCACGCTCCATCGACGTAGATCAGTCCGTGCAGAATGTACTGTCGATTCCGGTACCGAAATTGGCGCTCGAAACGCAGCAGGACGGCTTTGTTTATCCTTACGGCTTTGCAACGACCGGTGCAGATCTCGATACAGCCGTAAAGGATTTGGCGGAGATTCTGCCTCTGATGCTGGAGCTTGCCGAGGTGGAGAAAGCGACAAGCCGCCTTGCCGACGAGATCGAAAAAACACGCCGCCGCGTCAACGCGCTTGAATACGTCATGATCCCGCAGTTCGATGCTGCGATTCACGACATTCAAATGAAGCTCGAGGAAAACGAGCGCGGCAACACGTCCCGCCTGATGAAGACCAAAGAAATGCTTGCACAGGAGGTCGAATGAACCTTTCGGTTCTGTGTAAAGAAGCTGGCTTTTCGGAGGCATTTGTGCTGCCAGTAAGCCCTTATACGGATTGGACGCGTCATCGAAACGATGGCGCGTTTCATACAAATGCGGATTTTATACGCGACGATCCGGCTGCGGCCTATCCTTGGGCGAATGCTTGTTTGATCTGCGTTTGGGCCTACACGCCGTTTGATGACCCATCGGTCGTCCCTGCATATTATATCGAAAGCAACCGAGCTTATCATGCAATGAAAGCATTGCTGCAGAAGCTGAATGAAAACGGTATACGCGCCGAGCGTGCCGAAACGCCGTATCGGACGCAGCTGCTGCAGGCGGGCATCGGCACACGTATGGATAATCAGCTTTGGTATTATGCTCCTTACGGTACATATACCGTGCTGTGGGGCGCAATGCTTGCGCTGCCGGAGCCGGTTTCTTACACGCCGCCGCATAACAACGAACCGGTATGCGATCATTGCGGCAGATGCGAAAAGGTTTGCTTCGGTGCGCTGCACGAAGGAACGTTTGATTGGAGGCATTGTATTCGCGCCTATATGGAAAATCAGCCTCTGCCGAACGAATATCTTCCTAAGCTCTCCGCTTTCTCCGGGTGTGAACGCTGTCAGTTCGCCTGCCCCCAAAATCCGATTGAGCGCATTCCTGTGCCGGATGAGATTCGCTTGGCGCTTGATCCTGTGGAAATCGTCAAGGGTAACAGCAAGGCTGCATTGGCGCTGCTTGGAAAGAATCGCAAAAAGCCGCTTCTGCGGCAAGCCATCGTGCTGTGCGCCAACCGAAAAAGGACGGAGGCTCTGCCGTATCTTCTTGCATGGAAGGAAAAAGATGACGGCACTTTGGAAACAGAGCTCAATTATGCAATTTCGGTCTTGCAATTTGAGCAAAATATGGTACAATAACGGTAATCGCACTAAGCGGGGAGGTAGCGGCACCCTGTACTCGCAATCCGCTGCAGCGAGGCCGAATCCCTGTTCAGAGGCAAACTGTTGTAAGGTCGATCCCGGCACGGAGCGTTGAAAGACGGGTCCTGTGCAATCGGACGCTGTGAACCGTGTCAGGTCCTGACGGAAGCAGCACTAAGCAGAATGTCCGGTGTGCCGCGGGAAAACCTGTCATGAGCCACCGGTTGGGCCACCACTTGGAGCAGAATGTCAAAGAACGGGTGTGCGATTATTTGAAAGAAAACAGTCGAGCACTTGCACGTGTTCGGCTGTTCAATTTTTAAGGGGAAGGATATGGAGAATTTTTCGGTATTTGATATTGTCGGCCCACGAATGACCGGCCCGTCGTCGAGCCATACGGCGGGTGCGGCGCGGATCGCCTTAATGGCGCGGCGTATTATCAACCGCTCGATTCGGGAGGTACACTTCACGTTATACGGCTCCTTTGCCGAAACCGGCAGAGGGCACGGCACCGATAAGGCGCTAATTGCCGGCATCTTAGGCTTTGAGCCGGATGATCCGCGCATCATCCGCGCCTATGAATGTGCCAGAGAACAGGGCGTTCTTGTGAACATCATCATGTCCGATGAACCGACGCGGCATCCCAATACGGTGAAGATCGAGGCTTGCGATGAGAATGATCGTTGGACAGAGGTGAGAGGGGAGTCCATCGGCGGCGGCAATATTCTGATCACGGAGATCGACCACCTCGAAGTGGAGCTTTCCGGTGATTATCCGACGCTGATTATCCGCCATCACGACGAACCGGGCGTCATAGCAGAAGTATCGCATGTGCTTGCTCAGATGCGCGTGAACATTGCGTTTATGCGCGTATTCCGTCACGGGCGCGGTGAGGACGCCTATATGTGCATCGAAACCGATACCGAGGTTACGGAAGGCATGCAGACGATCATTCTGCAGCTTTGCCGCAGCATACGGCAACTGATCGTTGTGTAAGGAAGGGGGGGAAAACGTATGGTATTGCTAACGGATGCGTTTGTCAATGGCGCGACGCTTTGCGAATTTTGCGCGCAGGAGCAGATCACCCTTGCCGAAGCGATGATTCGAAGAGAAGTTGCCATGGGAGAAATGACGCGTGACGAAATCATCGAGGAGATGCGGAAAAACCTGCTTGTCATGCGCGAAGCGATCCACAGAGGCCTGGAAGACCATGTGGAATCCGTCAGTCATCTTTCCGGCGGGGAGGCCATGCGGCTGTTCCGTTACGCTAAGTATGAACCGTTCTCCGGCGAAAACACCTGCCGCGTCGCCGCAAGCGCGATGGCGGTCGTTGAAGTCAACGCCGCTATGGGGCAGATTGTTGCCGCACCGACGGCAGGCGCTAGCGGCATTTTGCCCGGCGTTCTTTTGGAATGCGGCATTATGCGGAACTGGACGGACGAGCAGTTGATACAAGGTTTGTTCTGTGCAGGCGCTGTCGGGCTGCTGTTTGCACAAAATGCGACGATCTCCGGTGCGGACGGCGGCTGTCAGGCGGAAACCGGCGTCGGGAGCGCGATGGCTGCGGCATCGCTTGTTGAGCTTTCCGGCGGTACGCCGGAACAGGCACTCG
>JAFUDD010000378.1 GCA_017459315.1 Clostridia bacterium
ATACGGGATTGATAAAATCAAGATCGGGCAGTTTATCACGATGCATCGGAGGCGGCTGGGCATGACGCAAGCGGAACTTGCCAAGCTGCTGGGCGTTTCCAACAAGAAGGTATCGCGCTGGGAACGCGGCCTGCATGTCCCCAATTACGATGATGTTTTGAACGCAAGCGAGTTGTTCGGCGTCAGCGTGGAGGACTTTATCACGGGCAATCTGGACGCGGAACAAAGCAATCGGTAAAGAATCGGACATCGTTCACCGAACAATAAGGAGCAGGACATGAAACAATTGAAAAAAGCGATATCTTTGTGGATGGCGATGCTGCTGTGCTTCGCCTTGCTCCCGGCAATGGGCTTTGCCGAGGATACGACGGACACCGTGCCGAACACGGAACCCATCGAGAGCAGCGAAACACAGGGAGAGCCGGAAACGTTGCCGGAAAACGGCGAAACGGCGGTTCCGTCCGATCAAGAACAGGGAGACGAGTCGGAGACCCCTTCGGAGAACGTTGATTCGAAGGAAAAGCAGGGCACGGAAACGGCCGAACCGAACAAGCAGCCCGAAGCGCAGGACGAAACGGAACCTGCCGAGCAGCCCGAAGCGCAGAAAGGGGCGGAGCCAAAAGAGTCGGCCGAGACACAGAACGAAATCGAACCGGTCGAGACGCAGAACGGGACGGAGCCAAGCGAGCAGCCCGAAGCGCAGGAAGAGGTCGAGCCAAACGAGCTAACCGAGACGCAGGAAGAAACGGAATCGACCGAACCGACCGAGACGCAGGAAGAAACAGAACCGGAAGGGCAGCTGACTGCGCAGGCGGAAGGAACGGTTTGGGTCGACAGCGAGAGCTTTCCGGATGATCAATTTCGCGCCTGGATCCTGGAGAACTTTACGCACAGCACCGATGATGAAACCGGCAAGGCGTATTTTACGGCGGAGCAAGCGGCCAATGTCACAGGGATCGAATGTGAAAACAAAGGCGTTGCAGCGGTGCAGGGAATCGAGTATTTTCCGAACCTGTCGGTTTTAAGCTTGTACGGAAACGTGCTGACCGCCATTGACGTTTCGAGCAATACGAATCTGATCGAGCTGCGTGTCCCGCACAATCAGTTGACCGCCATCAACGTTTCGGCTTTGACCGGGCTTGTTGAACTGCATTTGGACGGCAACCGCATTGGTACGATTGATCTTTCGAACAACGCGGCATTGACCCATCTGAACCTGAAGAACAACCAGATATCGACAATTGATCTTTCGCATAATGCGGCATTGACCTATCTGAACCTGACGGAGAATCCGCTTACGGTGCTGGATCTGTCGCACAATCCGCATATTACAGATTTACAGACGCCGCAGCTGAAAACCCTGACGATGGCAAGTAGCAAGGACGAGCTTCTTTCCGGCACCGTTATTCTGAAAGAGCAGGAGCCTGCGGTTGAGGAGGACGCCGTTTATTTTGATTTGTCGCGGCTGCTGTCCGATGCACAGCTGCAGGCGGCTGAGACCATTGACGGCTTTGATGAAAACACGACGCTTGACAGGACTGCCGGACGGATCGTCTTTGCGGACGAGAACACCGCAAGCGGCAAAGAGATACGGCTCAGGGCCGTTTCAAAGGATGAGAACGATAACGATAATGAGCTTTGGATTGCGATCCTGATGGCAGAGGAGGCGCAGGGCGGTGACCCCGACAACCCGGACGAGCCGTATGAAATTCATTCTTGGGGCGTAGTCGGCGGCATTTGCGGCACGAATTGGGATTACGATTTCCCGATGACGGAGACCGAAGAGGGCTCCGGCGTTTGGGTTTCCGCAACGCTTGAGCTTTATGCGAACGAGGAATTCAAAGTGCGCGCCAACGGCGATTGGGTGGTAAACTACGGACCGTTGCCCGAAGCCGGTCGGGATAACTGCTGGGTAGAGGAGGACGGCGTCTATATCGTGCGGTTGGATCTGAACGCAGAGACACCCGTGCCGGTGGCAGAGAAACAGGAGGGCGTCGAAGCGGAATACCCGCATAACTACGGCGGTGAACCCGACAATCCCGACAATCCCGATGATCCCGAGACCCGCGTTTATCTGAATGCAGAGAATTTCCCGGACGAGAACTTCCGGGACTGGCTGCTCAACGGCGACGGACATCCGGATTACACAACCGCAGAGGAGAACGGTGAAACGGTAAGTTACTATACCGCACAGCAGGCGAAAACCATTGAGTATCTCATTGTCAGTGGCCGGGGAATCGAAAGTCTTTCGGGCATCGGTTTTTTCACGGAATTGGAGCATCTGTATTGCGGCGAGGAATGGAATGATTCCGGCATAGTCATAAATTCGATTAAGTCGCTTGACTTATCTCAAAATACAAAGCTCAGATCTTTATATTGCAGCTTTAACGAACTGACAACGCTCGACGTTTCGATGCTGCCTGCTTTATGTGAGTTGAATATCAGCGGCAACTGCCTTACGGCAATCGACGTCACGCATAACCCGGCTCTCGAGGTGCTTAACCTCGGAGACAGTGGGATGGATCAAGATGGCGAATGGATACAGCGAAAGAATCAGATCACGTCGCTGAATCTGTCGCAAAATCCGAACCTGCGGGAACTGAATGTTTCTTGGAACGCGCTTGACAGTTTGAACCTTTCACAGAACACCGCTCTTGAAATACTGCGTTGCCCGGAGTGCGAACTTACCGAGATCGACGTTTCGATGCTGCCGAAGCTCCGTGAGCTGCATATCGACGGCAACCGCCTTTCGACCATCGATTTATCGCATAATCCTGTGCTTGCAACGCTGAACGTCAGCGGCAATCCGATCAATTCGCTGTCGGTGGCAGACAATACTTGCTTGGAACGCCTGAGTTTTAGCGGAACGGAAATTGAGGAAATCGATCTTTCACAGAATCCGAATCTTGTTTATCTCGATACCTCCGACCTCGTTTCACTGATCTTGGCGGACGGGACGAGAAGCTTCGGAGGATGGCTGCGGCTGAAAGAGCAGCAGCCCTCGATCGACGGGGAAAATATATCTTATGATCTGACATGGCTGCAGTCTCTTGCGCGCCTTGCCCAAGCGGAGGAGCGGGAAGGCTTTGACGAAAACGTGTCGCTTGATCAGGAGAACGGCAGAATCGTCTTTGCTAACGAAGAGGCCGCGCAGGGACGATGGCTGCAGTTTGAAATCCCGCAGGAGGGGGATAACTGGGAAAGCTGCCTGAATGTGCAGATCGCCATGTACGGCACGGGATCACAAGAGTCGGAAGAATCTTGGAGCGTGGCCGGAACGATCTGCGGTACAAATTGGGATGTCTATTTTCCGATGACGGAGACCGAGGAAGGCTCCGGTGTTTGGATGACAGAGCTGCTGACGCTTAACGCCGGCGAAGAACTGAAGGCGTTCCGTTCCGAAAACCCGGAGGAAAGCTACGGCATGACGATGCGCCGCTTGATGCGAAACGGCGACAGCCTGGTGGTTCCGGCAGACGATGAATATGTTGTCACGATACAGATCTATGAAGGGACGATCACGCTGACAAACGCAGCGGGAGAAGTGGTTTTGCCGGTGCCGCTGGAGCCATCGGACGACCCGGACTTTATTGACTTCGGCGGCGGAGAGTTTCCGTATTTTCCGGAGGAGCAAGCGGACGAATATCCCGATGTTTCCGGCCTGACGGATGATCCGGATAAGCGTGTTTACCTGAATGAAGATAATTTCCCGGACAGGATGTTCCGAAACTGGTTGATTTCGGGGGACGAGCGCCCGGAATATACAACGGTGATGCAAGAGGACGGAACCGTTACGCGATATTACACCGACGGGCAGGCGAAATCGGTCACTCATTTGCATGTAGAAGGCCGGGAGATTGCAAGCCTTGCGGGCATTGCCTATTTTCCAAACCTCACGCACCTGTATTGCGGACAGAGATGGGACGAGTTCGAAACGATCAGTAATTATCTGACGGAGCTGGATCTGTCGCACAATACGAAGCTCGTCTGCCTTTCCTTGGAGAACAACCTGCTGACAGCCTTGGATGTTTCCATGCTTCCGGCACTGAAATCGCTTGCCTGCGGGAACAACCCGCGGCTGACGGCGCTGTCGGTCGGAAGCCATGCGAAGCTGCATTATCTGTCCTGCAAAAATGCTGCGCTTACTGCGCTGGATGTTTCGGGCTGCACGGGGCTGACAGAGCTGGATTGCTCTTTCAATCCGCTGCGCTCGCTGACGCTGACGCCCTCGCTGGAGCAGCTGAACTGCAGCAGCTGCAGCTTGACAGAATTGGACGTTTCCGTGCTGCCGCAGCTGACATGGCTGGATTGTGCGCAGAATCAGCTGACGGCGCTGGACGTTTCTGACAACGCTGCGCTAAAGACGCTCTGTGTCAACGGGAACGCCTTGACGGAAGTGAATCTTTCGCAGAACGAAAGCCTTGCGGTGCTGAACTGCTACGGCAACAAAATTCCGATCACCGGGTATACGCTTCCCCCGCACGAGATCAGCGGCTATATCGAGGTGCAAGGCATCCGTGCGGAGCGGCAAAGCGACATGGATCTTTACACGGTTGCGTTGGATCAGCTTGCGCCGCTGCTGACGGAAGCGGATTATCCGCACCTGCGGCTTCGCCAAACGTCGGAAGCAGGGTATGATTTCGCCGCCGGCGGCAGCATCCTGCGGCTGATCCAGCTCCAAAGGGGCTGGCATTGGGTAGTGGATCTTGTGGTCGAGCGGGAAAACGGGACGACGTTTGTATTCGGCTTCCCGCCGGTTTATGAGAACCCCGATATTCTTCCGACAGAGAGCGGAGAGGTGATTCCGATCGACGCCGAGCATTTCCCGGACGATGCGTTCCGCGCCTACCTTCTCAATGAACTGACGGAGTATTACTATCCGGCGGACGAAACACACGCAACGCCGTACTTCACAACAGAGAGCGCGCTGCTGGTGGAGATGATCAATTGTGAGGGAATGGGCGTTCGCTCGCTGCAGGGCATTGAGATTTTCACCAATATCACAGCGCTTAAATGCGGCTCGAGCTATATAGAATATCCGGATCAAAAAACGTTTTGGGGACAGAACGAACTGACGACGTTGGATGTGAGCATGTTCCCGCACCTAATGCATCTTTCCTGCAACGGCAATAAGCTGACAGAGCTGGATGTTTCCCACAATACAGAGCTTGAGGATCTGGTCACCTTCGATATGAAGACGCTGACCTCGCTGGACGTGACCATGCTGCCGAAGCTTTCGTTTTTGCAATGTCATAACAGCGGATTGACAAGCCTCGATCTGTCAAACAATCCGAATTTGACATATCTGGATTGTCAGCGGAACGAGCTGACCTCGCTTGCTGTGACCGATAAGCCGGAACTTTGGCATGTCAGCTGCGAGTTGAACCGCTTGACTTCGCTGACGCTTCGCGGCTTGCCGTCGCTGACAGAGCTGAACTGCAGCGGCAACGCGCTCCGCATACAGACGCTTGATCTATCCGAGTGTCCGGCGCTCGAAACGGCAAGCGTCGGCATCGCCTGGAAGGAAGAAAACGGCAATTGGACTTCTTACCGCAACAGCATCAATGTACTGGTGCTGGCGAATAATGCGAACCTGCGGAGACTGGATTGCGCGTATTGCGGCCTGGCCGATATTACGTATGACGCCTCCGCTGCACATGCGGCAAAGCAGAGTTTGCAGAGCGGAACGGTGATGCGGCTTTCCGCGCGGCGGGCGCCGGAAGCGGCAAAAACCGAAGCGCAGAACGCTGTATACATGCTGGAATCCTTGGATTGCAGTCATAATGATCTATCCAGTCTGGATATGAGCCGGCTGACCATGCTGACGAATCTGGAATGCAGCGGCAATCCGAACATGCGATCCCTCGATTTATCGGAGAATACGGCGCTGGTCGCGGTTCGACTGGATTCCGAAGCGGCTGCCAACACCGTATTCGCAGACGGCGCTATGCCCTATACGATTCATGCGATGGTATGGGAACGGAATGCCGAATCGGGAGAGAAGGAGTTGGTGCAAAAGGCGATCGCCGTAAGCGCCGAGGAAGATCCGTTCTGGCGTCTGCAAACGTATGACAGCGCCGTGCTTGTGGACAACAGCGGCGATAAGAAATCGGCCGTCGCCGCCTATTATAAGATAACGGATACCATTCCGCAAAACATGCTGCCGGAAACGACACAAACGCTCTTTGCCGGCTGGTTTACGGATGCGGACTATGCAGAGTCCGGCAGAAATAACGACGGCGCGTATGCCAAGTTCGTTGATGCGAACGTGCTGCGGGTCGGCGTGCAGTTCCGCAAGCCGTCGAGCTCCGGCGTGGAGGGAACGTCCGATATGCGGCTGATCACCTCGCTGCCGGGCAAGGACGGGGAGATGTACGGCACCATAGCGGCCGTGGGCTTCCGGCTGGAACGGCTCAACCCGGAGGACGGGAGCGCGATCCTGACGGTTGCAGACGTTGCGTTCAGCGAGGAGATCTATCCCTATGTG
>JAFUDD010000379.1 GCA_017459315.1 Clostridia bacterium
CAGGCGTCGCTTCCAAACGTTCCTTGGCTGTGCGAAGTCTTGTAAGGGAGGTAACGGCCTGATCCATGAGCTCACGCGAGAAGTTCAGCGGATTCCGATAGTTTGCGCCGAGCATAAACATACGCAAGGCCTCGGGATCGTATTCCTTTGTGATGTCCCGCACGCGGAAGAAGTTGCCGAGCGACTTCGACATCTTTTGATTGTCGATGTTCAGATAGCCGTTGTGCATCCAATAATGCGCAAAGGGTTTGCCGGTTGCGGCTTCGCTTTGCGCGATTTCGTTTTCATGATGCGGGAAGATCAGATCTTGACCGCCGCCGTGAATGTCAAATGTCGGCCCAAGGATATGCATGCTCATTGCAGAGCACTCGATATGCCAACCGGGACGGCCTTCACCCCAAGGCGAGGGCCAACTGGGCTCGCCGGGCTTGGCGCCTTTCCAAAGCGCGAAATCGAGCGGGTCGCGCTTGATATCGCTCGGGTCAATACGAACGCCGTTTTCCATATCGTTGATATCCTGTCCCTTCAGCTTGCCGTAGCCGGGATAGCTGCGAACGGAAAAATAAACGTCGCCGTTTTCAACGGCATAGGCGTGCCCCTTGTCGATCAGCGTTTTGACAAGGTCAATGATATCGTCAATATGCTCCGTAGCGCGTGGGTTGACGGTAGACCGCATGATGCCGAGCGAATCGGCGTCGGTATAGTATTCTTTGATAAATCGTTCGGCAAGCGCCGGCACGGTGGTGTTTTCGGCGTTGGCACGACGAATCAGCTTATCGTCGATATCGGTAAAGTTCTGCACATACGTCACTTTGTAGCCGCGAGATTCAAGATACCGGCGCATCGTGTCAAAGACGATCAGCGGACGTGCATTGCCGATATGGATAAAGTCGTACACGGTCGGGCCGCAAACATACATTGAAATCTGTCCCTCCTGCATAGGGACAAGCTCTTCCTTTTTACGGGTCATGGTATTATAAATCTGCATAGTATACCTCCAACTCGGTAAGTATACCATATTTTTGCAAGGAAGCAAACACTTTTCACGGGAATTGTAGGAAAAACATTGTGAACGAAGCCTGCTTTTCAAACATTTAGAAACATCTTTGCAAAACGAAAGGAAACTTTTTGCCGATCCATAAAGTGGATTTGACGAAAGCAGAGGTTTGCGTTATACTGTACACAAATGGTTAAACTATACAGAAAGGGTTGTCTATGAAAAAGCGACTGCTTCCTTTTATCACATGCATAGCTTGCTTGCTGCTGTTGGCATCGGTATCATATTCCGCGGCGGAAGATATGATATGGAGCGCGGAACCGGTACAGGCAACGGTCGGCGATACGGTAACTGTACCGATTTTCATATCTGTGCCGACGGAAAATCCAGGGCTTCTCAATACATGGGAATGTACGGTGACGTATGACAGCGAATCGCTCACCTACGGTGGCTTTTCGCTGATCGACGAACAGACGCGTACAACCTCGGTTGCGGTGGATTCGGTTTGGGCTGTGAACCCTGCTGAGCCCGGGAAAATACATATTTCGTTTGCCAATGATTACGGCTGTCCGGCCTCCGGGTATCTGCTCTCTTTGATTTTCCGTGTGGAGAAGACAGGCGAGCTTTCCGTCAAGCTACAGGATGCGGCGTACAGTCTGTATAACGATGGGGAAGTGGCATCCTATATGGCAGAGGAGCAGACATTCTTGACGCTTAGCATTGTCGAAACGCCGAGTGAATCGGTGCTCCCCACGACGGAACCGACAACGGAACCGACCCCGGAAGCCACCGAGCAGCCTTCTGCCGACCCGAGTGAACAGCCTACCGGGGAGCCGGTGGCAGAGCCGACGGAGACGCCTGCCGTAGAACCGACAGAAGAACCTACGACAGAACCGACTGCCGAGCCGACGGAGGAGCCTACGGCAGAACCGACCATCGAGCCGACGGAAGAGCCTACAGCAGAACCAACGGATACACCGACGCCGGAACCGACTGCGACAACCGAGCCGACTCCCACGCCGACAAAGAAGCCGACGCCGGAGCCGGATGATGACGATGAGGAAGATACGCCTCGTCCGACGCGCAAGCCTACCGCGACCCCCACGCGCAAGCCGACGGCGACACCGACTGTAAAACCGACTGCTACGCCGACACAGACACCCACAGCTGCACCAACGGCTACGCCTGCGCCGAAACCGACACCATCTCCAA
>JAFUDD010000380.1 GCA_017459315.1 Clostridia bacterium
ACAAGATGAAAAAGGCTTTGTCCATTTTACTGGCTTTGCTGCTGACACTGTCGCTGCTTGCCTGCACGGCTCCCGCCGCGCCGAAGGCGGAAGTGCCGACTGACGCGCCGAAAGCAGAAACACCTACCGCCGCGCCTGCACAGTCCGCTGCCGAGCCTGCGCAGCCCGCCGCGCCGGAACCGACCGAAGTTCCCGCGCCGACGTTTGCCATCGACCGGCTGACGATCGGCACAACCGCTGCCATCGAACAGGCGATGATCGGCGAATACGGCTATGAAATGCTCGCAAGCGGCGTCACGCATCCGCCGCTCGTTTGGCAGGACACCGAGGGCGTGTTCCATCCGCTGCTTGCGTCGTGGGCGACCGAGGATGCAACGACCTGGACCTACACGATCACGGACGGCATGACGTGGCAGGACGGCGAACCCGTGACCGCCGCGGACATTTTGTTCACGCTCGAATATGAGGACCACAGCGGCAGCGCAAACCTTGTCGATCAGACCGATGCCGAGGGCAAGGTCACCAAGGCCAAGTATGCCGCGGCGGTTGTGTCCGACGACGGGCGCAGTATTGCGCTGACGCTTGCCGCGCCGAACGTGCGCGAGCTTGGCAACATGACCTCGTTCCGCGTGCTTCCGAAGCACATATATGAAGGCAAGGAACAGCTTTCCGACGCAGAGCTGCGCTTTGGCTGCGGCCCGTATGTATTCACCGATTTCAACAAGGACGCCGGAACGATCACGTTCACCGCAAGCGAGACGTATCCGGAGCAGCCACAGGTGAAAGAGCTTGTCTACCGCTTGTTCAACAACGACGACACGATGCTGATGGCGCTGCAGCAGGGCGACATCGACATGGTTTGGGTCTACTCCACGGGCATCGGCGCCGCGTATCAGGATGTGCTGGAGGCGTCCGAGGGCGTGCAGCTGCTCACCGTGACCGCGCAAAACGCACCCGCCGTGCTGGCTTTCAACAACGCCAAGGGCCCGTTTGCCGACGAGAATCTGCGCCATGCCGTCGCGCTTGCGCTCGACTATGCGCAGCTGCGCGAAAAGGTCGGCTCCGCGCGTGCCGAGATCCCGAACGCGGGCTTTGTTCCCCCGTCCACGGTCGGCTATGTCGCAACCGACAAGCTGAAAACCGATCTGGCCGAAGCCGAGCAATATATGAACGCCGCGGGCTACGCGAAGAACGACGCGGGCAAGTTTGTCAACGAGGCCGGCGAGCCGTTCACCTTTACGCTGACCTATCGCAGCGACCGCAATAACCAGGTGTCCTGTGCCGAGCTGATCAAGACTGCCATCGACGCGTTCGGCGGCGAGGTCGTGCTTGACGGGCTTGATTTCGCATCCTATAATGCTAAGACGAGCAACAAGTTCTCCGAGAACAATATCACAATGGAAGCGGCTCTGTTCGGCTATACCGCCGCGGGCATGGGCATGGGCAACGGCCTTGCAACGATCTATGTGGACGGTCGCCATGCCGTACAGGGCGGCGCACAGGTCTACGACGAATCGTTCCAATCCGCGCTGACCGCCATGGGCGAAGCCAAGACCCTTGACGAGTACATTGCCGCCGCAGGCGATATGCAGCGTTTTTATGCCGCGCATCTGCCGGTCGTCGCGCTGTACTGGGACGCGCTGACCTACGGCGCGTCGAGCAAGCTCGACAATATCGTTGTCGATAACGTGTTCGGGCTGAACAACGTGCAGAATTGGCTGCACATCACCGCGAAATAATCCATTCCCAACAAGAAATGAGGAAGCAAGCCATGAAATCGTTTGTCAAAAGCATGCTGACAGCTTTGGTTTGCTTCCTCGTTGTCATTTTATTAAACTTTGCCCTGCCGCGGCTGCTGCCCGGCGACCCGATCGCATATCTGTCCGGCTTTGCCGAGGAGGATCTCACGACCGCGCAGGTCGCGCGCTACCGCGAATCGCTGCACCTTGACGAGCCGCTTCTCGTCCAGTTCGGATATTATCTCCGTTCGCTTACGGACGGCACGCTCGGCTATTCGTTCAAAAAGAACGCCGTCGTCGCGGAGCTGATCCGCGAGCGCATTGGCGCAACGCTGCAAATTTCGCTTCCCGCCGTCGTGCTGTCCTCACTGCTCGGGCTCGTTTGGGGGCTGAACGCGGGCTGGCGCAGGGACGGCATTTTCGACCGGGTCTCGACGGCGGCGCTGATCCTGCTCAACGCCGTTCCTTCCTTTTTCCTGGCGCTCGTTTTGATCCTGCTGTTCTGCTTTCAAAATCGCTGGTTCCCGTATACCGGCCTATCCGGCAGCGGCATGACGCCGGACAAGACGGGCTTTTGGCTCGATCGCCTTTGGCACCTCGTCCTGCCGGTGACGACGCTGACGCTCGGCGTACTGCCTTCGCGGTATCTTTTGGTGCGCAACATGACCGCTGCCGCAACGGAGGAAAAATACGTGCTGTACGCACGGCAGCGCGGGCTTTCCCCGCGAAAGATCCGCTGGCAATACCTTTTGAAAAACGGAATGCAGCCGTTTTTAACGATGGTCGGCATGAGCGTGAGCCTGTGCGTCGGCGGGTCGCTGATCGTTGAGAATATCTTTTCGATCAACGGGATGGGAAAGCTGCTGACCGACGCGATCTATTCGCTCGACTACCCGCTGATGCAGGGCATCCTGTTCGTTACGACCGCGATCATGGCAGCGTCGATCATCGTGACCGATCTTGTCTGCCTGCTGCTCGACCCGCGGCAGCGGAAGGGGGAGCGCCATGCGTAATCTGCGAACCCTCCCGCTTGTGCTCGGATTGCTTCTTTTGCTTCTGTTTGCCGCCGCCGCCCTGCTGCCCGGGCTTTTCACGCCGTTCGGCCAAAAGGACATGTTTGCTGCGTGGGAAGCCCCGAGCAAAACGCACCCACTCGGCACCAACGCGCTCGGCTACGATGTATTTACGGAGCTTGTCTACGGCACGCGCGATACGCTGTTTGTCGGGCTTTGCAGCAGCGTTTTGACACTGCTGCTCGGTCTTTTGCTCGGCACGCTTGCGGCGCAGCGCGGCCTGTTGGGCGGGCTTTTCGACGGCGTCATCAACGTGTTTGTCCTGTTGCCGCGGTTGATCACGTTGATCGTCCTGTCGGCCTTTGTCGGCGCGGGACGCGGACAGCTGATCGTGCTGATTGCGCTGTTCGGCTGGGCCGGGACGGCGCGCGCCGTGCGCGAACGCGTCCGGCACCTTGCGGTGCAGCCGTTTATGGAAGCGTTGACCGTGCAGGGCTTTTCGCGCCTGCATATCGCGGCGTTCCACCTGCTTCCGAATCTGTGGGACATTCTGCTGACGCGCTTTTTGCTCGGCGTCAACAGCTGTATTCTGATGGAATCGACGCTGAGCTTCCTCGGCTTCGGCGATCTCTATCATCCGACATGGGGCACGATGATGAACTTTGCCTACCGCAGAGGCGCGTTTTTGCGGCAGGCTTACGCTTATCTTTTGACGCCCGGCGTTTGTATCGTCCTGCTGTCTTTGGCGTTTTATCTGATCAGCCTTTGGTTTACCAAGCAAAAAGAAACTATCCGCGCTTGACGCTTTTCTGCTTTTGCAGGCGGCGAAGGCGCGGATTTTTTATCCTGTTGTTTTTTCTTTTTCTACCGATCCGCAAGGGCGCGCCCGGCGCTCTGCAGGATCCGGTTCTTCCATTCCGCCGCGCCGTCCAGTCCTTCCCGCTGCAGCTCCGCCGCTGCCTTTTCGAGCGCAGGCCGAAATCGGCTGACCATACGATCAAAGCGCGACAGCGCCATTTTCTCACCGAGGCCGACCTCCCTTGCGGCAAGGCGAAAGGATTCGCGCGTGATCTCGGCAATCGGATAGACGCCGCCGATGGCAAGCGCCATATTGCGGCTGAGGCCCTTATAGCCGGTATGGATCATGTCATACGCCGGCGCGAGCCGCACGGATCGCAGATCGGGCGCATAAAGCAGCGAAAAGTTTTTGATATGCGCATCGGTGTTGCCGATCAGCCAGTCGAACACGATCCGATCCCACAGCTCGGTCTGGTCCTCGATCGGACGTGCCGAGCGTTCGCGCAGAAGCGTGAACATGGCTCGAAGATAGTGCTGTCCGTGCTCATATTTCTCGGACGCGGGAATGCCGAGTGCCTGCCCGAAATCCTCCTGGTGCAGCAGCTGCGGCACCGGCAGACCGCTGATCCGTTCCGGTGACGGCGGAAATATGCGGTCGTACCGCCGCACGGCCAGCAGCAGCTCCCGATCCTGTCCCGTGCCGGTATTGATCGCCCGGCTCTCTGCCACGCGCAGCCCGCAAAGCGCCGCCGTGCGCAGGCAAAGCTGCTCATTCGGCACGATTTTTTCATAGCGAACATGGCTTTGCTTGAGGATGTGCGTGCTCGGCGCGGTGCCGCGCGGCAGATACCATGCACCGGAAGCGGCGTCGTAATACAAGCCGACCTTGCCCGATGCCCCGCCAAGCGACAGGTGCGCTTCGGTGACAAGCGTTGTCGATTCGGGCGCGCCCTCGGCGGCGAGCAGCCGAACCTGCTCCGGCGTCAGCGGCACATACGCAGCCTGCGGCGCGTCGCCCTCCCGATAGATACGCAGCGCGCCCATGCACTCCTGCCCGAGCGCATACAGAATGCCGAGGTAATCGCCCTCGTCGATCCGCAGGAAAGCGGCAATCGAGCGCCGCGTGAACCCCTCCGGGAGCAGGCTTTCAAAGAACGTCCGCGTTTGCCGGGTTGTGAACGGCTCCGTCTGCAGCGGCAGACGGGCGGAGATCGCCGCGGCGTCCGTCCGTTCGAGATAGTCCGCGGCGTACCGGAAACAGGCCGCTTCCGCCCGCTCGCCCGCGATGCTGCCGACCGGCACCTGCCGCCCGCTGATTTCCATGCTGACGAAGTATTCCATGCTCATTCCCTCGGCGTCAGGCGGCAATCCAAGCCCAGCAGATTGGCAATCCGTATGGCCTTTTCCAGTTCAATCGTCCGCTTGCCGTTTTCCATGTCTGATAAAAAGCTGACGCTCACGCCGCAAAAATCGCTGATAAACGCCTGCGTATAGCCGAGCGCCTTGCGCCGCTTGCGCACCGCTTCGCCGAAGGTCTTTGCATCCGTTACGATCATGTCCGTCTCCTCTGCGCCGTACGGCGAAATTTTCTTACCAATCGCAGAATTTAGCCGTTCGGCGTTATTTGTTCTATGAGCATTATAATTTAGCCGTTCGGCGAAGTCAAGGCAGGAATATGCCGAAAAAGGATGTGCTTGGATGATATGATTCTGTGAAACCTACCGCCGGTTAGCTGTGAACCGGCAAGCGTTCTTCCTCATGCAAAAGGGGCTTGCCGAAGGCCCGTATTTCGTTTATACTTTTGAGAAAAGGAACGCTGCGGAGGGAACGGTTATGCAGTATAAGGGCATACGAAAGGTGCACGAAGGGAAGTTTATCACCCGGTATGATGTGGATTATTTGACGGAGGAGGGGCATCCCAAAACGTATGAGATCATCAGTCGGAACCGGGAGATTACGACGCTCGAAGCGTTGCAGAATCCGACGCCGGATTCGGTCATTCTGATCCTGACCGACGAAAGCGGCGAACGGCTGCTTGTCAGCCGGGAATACCGGATGGCGATGGCGCAATGGATCTACAATTTCCCCGCCGGACTGATTGACCCCGGCGAGACACCGGAGCAGAGCGCAAAGCGCGAACTGTGGGAGGAAACCGGGCTGACGCTGACCCGCATCGACGACGTGCTGGATGGCAGCTACAGCGCCATCGGCTTTTCCAACGAACGAAACGTCTGCGTATTCGGCGCTGCCGCCGGAGAATTCTGCAAGAGCACTTCCGACGCGGAGGAGATCGTGCCGGGCTGGTACACAAAGGCGGAGATGCGGACGCTGCTGCGCACGGCGCCGTTTGCCGCCAGAACGCAGGCGTATTGCTACCTGTGGGCGAACAGCTGAAGACGATGGAAGCCGCTGTGCAAAATCTGACCCTAAAACGGATCACCGACACAAGGGATCTCGACAAAATAACCGACTGGATGTACGGCTGGTGGGGCAAGGCGGAGGGCTACGCCTACGACGCCGTGCGCTGCTGTATGCAGCATAGCCTGCAGACCAATAGGCTCCCGCAGACCTTCGGCCTGTATGAAGGGGACGCGCTGATCGGCATGTACCAGTTTACCAACGAAGACCTGTTCCCCCGCCCAGATATCTACCCGTGGCTTGCAAACGTGTACCTCGACCCCCGCCGCCGCGGGCTTGGCTATGGCCGGTTTCTGCTGTCTACGGTGCAGCGCAGCGCCGCCTCCGTCGGCCTCTCGGAGCTGTACCTGTTCACCGAGCACACCGGACTCTACGAAAAATTCGGCTGGACATTCGTGGAAACTATCGACACGTTTTTACAGCCGCGCCTGCAGCGGCTGTATCGGCTGGAGATCGGCGCGGAAAACAATACGCCAACGCGAGCAGGCTGTTGATAAGGGAAAGATGGCGACGCGCAAAAAAACGCGCGCCGGCGCAGCCGTAACGAAGCGTAAGCGAAGTGAAAAAAACGGCTCATATTCGGCAACAAAGCAAAGGAACGGGCGATGTTTCGTCCGTTCCTTCTTGTTCGCATCCTTCCCCAAAATACCAAAAATGGCTCACTTCACATACTGTTCCATATAGTCCATATAGGCAGTCCAGTCGGACACGTCGAGCTTATGTCCGCCCGAGTGGACGTTGACACCGATTGCCTCGCTCGTGATCGGCGTATCGAACGGCACATCAAAATAGCTGCCGTCCGGGATCACATCCATGCCGTAGCCGTCGCGCCAGACAGCTTTGGCGAGCTGCAGCGCGTCATACATGGAAACCGGATCGGAGGCAAGGTCGTTTTCGCCGATGGAAACAAACAAATGACGCCCTGCCGCAAGAGCATACAGCGTATGCATATCCACGGGCAGCTCGCTGTCGCGGTTTTCGAAAGTCAGATACGCAGGCGTATACCAATGGTTCGAGGTGCCGTCCGTTGTAATCCGGCCCATAACCGGGCTGCGCAGCAGCCCGCCGCCGCACGAGCCTGTCACAAGCGCGATACGCTCATCGCACGCGCCTGCCCACAGCGATACGCGCGCGAGCCGTGAATGGCCGACCGACGCGATTCGATTTGCGTCGATCTCCGGCAACGTCACAAGATAGTCGATCCCGCGGCTGAGGCCGAATGCCCAAGCCGAGAATGCGGACAGGCTCGGATCGTCGAACAGACGCAGCACGCCGTCACGACAGGTTGCCGTATCGTCGGGCGCCCAATCGCCGTAGCCCAACGTGGCGACGGCAAAGCCGCGATCAATGATCGTCTCAAACGGCCACTCACTGTTTTCCAGCGCGGCGTCGTTGCCTGAAAAGTTCTCCCCGATGAACACCGGAACGCCGCTTGCGCCCTTAGGCAAAAGCAGCAGCATATCGGCGGAAAAGCTGCCCTTTTCGTTGGAAACCGTGATCGTGACGATCCGCTTTTCGGCCTTGCCATCGAACGCATCCGCCGTTTCCTTGACGATAAACGCAGTGTCGAACCCTTCGGTCGGGGTATGGCCGTACATGAAATCCTCGTACAGTGCGAGCATCTCGCCGCGCTTTTGTGGATCGGTCGAAAGCGCGGGCAGGCCGGGATAGCTCCGGTCGCCGTTCAGCACAAGGTTCTTATACCAATCCGGCAGTTCAAAGCCGCCATAGGACACCATCGCCATCGTCCCCTGCCACGACAGCGAATCCCCGACGAACGCGCGAATCGTGATCAGCGAGAACGTGACAAACACGACAACGATCGAAACGAGCACGATCAGCACGACCGCCCACCAAGGCAGACGCTTCTTTTTCCGTTGCTTCTCCATGTGCAACCTCCCTTTGCAGATCTTTTATTGTGCGTCGGTCAGCAGAATCGCACGGATCGAGGCGATCTCGTCGGTGCTGACGCCGCATACTGTCGTTAAGTAATTCTCGACCGCTTCGGACAGCACGCCGTGTTCGCTGTACTGCAGCATCCTTTCGTGCAGCGCCTCGAACGCCTTCTCCTGTGTGATCGTCTTTTCGCCGCTGTAGTTGAACGACGCTTCGCGGTTCATATTCCCGACTGGCGAAAAGGCGGTCAGCTCATAGTCTCGCAGAATGTCCTCGTATTCGACGCCCAAAAGTCCCAACAGCAGATACGCGAGCGTGCCGGTGCGATCCTGCCCGATCAGGCAATGGAAATAGACCGGGTAGCTTTCCGGCTTTGCCAGCAGCGAAAAGATGCTGTGCATGGATTCCGGCGTGCGCTCGTCGAACCAGATCGCGTCCGGGAAAATCGACGTATAGCCGGTAAAGGTGTGGCGCACGTAGCTGCAGCCGTCAAGCGGCGAATAGCCCTGCCCGCCGCAATCGGTATCGTTGCGCAGGTCGAGCTCGGTTTGAATATGCAGCCGGTTCAGCGCGTCAAGGCCGAAG
>JAFUDD010000381.1 GCA_017459315.1 Clostridia bacterium
CGAGCTGACCGCGCTGCCGGGCGTCGGGCGCAAGACCGCGAACGTCGTACTGGCAAACGCGTTCGGGGTACCTGCAATTGCCGTCGATACGCACGTGTTCCGCGTGTCCAACCGCATCGGGTTGGCCGAGGCGAAGGACGTGGAAAAGACCGAGCAGCAGCTCATGGAAAATATTCCGAAGGAGGACTGGGCGGCGGCGCACCATTGGCTGATCTACCACGGTCGGCAGGTGTGCTCGGCGCAGCGCCCGAAGTGCGAGACCTGCACGCTTGCGGGCGTGTGCGACTATCGCGGCGCCTGGCGCAAGGCGCAGGCCGAATAAACAGAAAGGAAGGGTTCCGGCGGAGCCTTTTTGAACGGAAGGGTACAGAATGGCATTTATTGATCAGGCAAAAATCTACATCAAGGCGGGCAACGGCGGCGACGGCTGCGCGGCGTTCCACCGCGAAAAGTATGTCCCCAAGGGCGGGCCGTCCGGCGGCGACGGCGGCAAGGGCGGCAGCATCATCTTCGTCGCGGACCCGCAGGAATCCACGCTGATCGCGTTCAAGCGCGCGGTGCATTTCCGTGCAGAGAACGGCGAAGCGGGCAGAGCCGAGCTGCAGCACGGCAAGGACGGCAAGGATTTATACATCCGCGTTCCGGTCGGCACGGTCGTGCGCGATATCGAGACCGGCGCGATTGTGGCGGATATGAGCGAAGCCGGCAAGGAGCGCGTCGTCATGCGCGGCGGGCGGGGCGGCAAGGGCAACGCACGCTTTGCGACCCCGACGCACCAAAGCCCGCGCTTTGCGCAAAACGGCATCAAGACCGAGGAACGGCAGGTCGAGCTGGAGCTCAAGACGATTGCGGACGTCGGCATTATCGGCTTCCCGTCGGTCGGCAAGAGCACGATCCTGTCGGTGCTGACGAGCGCGAAGCCCAAGATCGCGGCATACCATTTCACCACCCTGTCCCCGAACCTCGGCGTTGCCGAGCGGCACGGCCGGTCGTTCGTGCTGGCGGACATTCCGGGCCTCATCGAGGGCGCGGCGGAGGGCGCGGGTCTCGGCCACGACTTTTTGCGTCACATCGAGCGCACGCGCATCCTTGTCCATGTGCTCGACGTTTCGGGCAGCGAAATGCGCGACCCGCTGGAAGACTATGACAAGATCAATGCGGAGCTTGCGGGCTTTTCCGACGCGCTTGCGGCGCTGCCGCAGATCGTCTGCTGCAATAAGATGGATCTGCCGGACGCTGAGGAAAACTTAACGCGCATCAAGGCGGCGCTCGAACCGAAGGGGATCCCGGTGTTCGGCGTGTCCGCCGCGACGGTGCAGGGCTTCGAGCCGATGCTCGACCGGATCGTGCAGCTTCTGGACACGCTGCCCCCGGTGCGCGTATTCGACGAAGCCGAGCTCGACCTCGGCCCGACGTATGCGCAGGGCTTTACGGTGCGGCGCGACGATACCGGCGCGTTTATCGTGGAGGGCGGCGACGTGGATCGTCTGCTCGACACGACCGACCCGGACGACGAGACGTCGATGCGCCGCTTCCAGCAGCTTTTGATCAAGACCGGCATCATCGCTGCGCTGCGCGAAATGGGCGCCAAGGAGGGCGACACGATCGCGCTCGGCGAATGGGAATTTGATTTCACGGAATAAAACAGCTGATTATCCGGCATAAAGGAGTATATATGACAGGCAGAGAACGCGCCGAATGGCGTAAGCAGGCAAATACGATTTCCGCGATTTTCCAGATCGGCAAGGACAACATCACCCCGACGCTTGTGGAGGCCGTGGATGCGGCGCTCAAAAAGCGCGAGCTGATCAAGCTCTCCGTTTTGGAGACGAGCGAGCTTTCCGCAAAGGAGGCCGCCGAAGCCTTGGCCGAGGCGACCGGCGCGGAGGTCATCCAATGCATCGGCAGAAAGCTGGTGCTGTATCGGGAAAAGCCGGAGGAAGAATAACGGCATACCCGACGTAAAATTCCCGCAAGGAAATTTTCGGAAAGTGTTCAAATTTTCGTGACAATCCTGCCACATCCATGGTATACTATGGGTGTGTTTTGAAGAACGTGTAGGAGAGGTTATTCCGCATGACGGACTATCGTGACATACTGCGAACCATATATAATGTGTTTCGGCAGCCGAGCGGGCTGGTGAGCATCATTTTGGATGTCGTCATCATCGCGTTTTTGGTCTATAAGCTGCTGAAATACACGCGCGGGACCCGCGCCTATGAGGTTTTGAAGGGCGTCGGGGTATTGTTCATACTCTCCATTTTAGGCCGCGTTGCGAGCGTGAACACGTTCACATGGGTGCTCGTCGGCATCCTGTCCAGCGGTACCATTTTCGTGATTCTGTTCATCCTGTTCACGCCGGAGCTGCGCCGCGTTCTCGAACGGCTCGGCAGCGGCACCAAGCGGCTCGGACAGCGCATGATGACCGTCGATATCGAACGGCAGCAGATGGTACAGGATCTGCAGCGCACGATTTTGCGGCTGTCCCGCCGGCGCGTCGGCGTGCTGCTGGTATTTGAGCAAAAGACGGGCCTGGAG
>JAFUDD010000382.1 GCA_017459315.1 Clostridia bacterium
AGATCACGGAGATGAACTCCGGCTGCATCTGCTGCACGCTCGTCGGTGATTTTGCAAAGGCTTTGCAAAAGGTGCTTGTGGAATACGCGCCCGATCATATTCTGATCGAGCCGTCCGGCGTCGGCA
Source organism: Clostridia bacterium (assembly GCA_017459315.1). The sequence goes on from JAFUDD010000382.1 coordinate 127, forward strand.
AGCTGAGCGACGTAAAGGCGGCGATCGGCTCGGTGCTGAGCGACGATGTGCAGCTTGGCGGCTGTGTGACGGTGGTAGACGCGAAAAAGGCGAAGGTATACCATAAGAATTTCGGTGAATTTTTCAACGATCAGATCGAATCGGCGGGCTGCATCATTTTAAGCCGGACGCAGGATCTTTCGCAGGACAAGTTAGACGCGGCGCTGGCGCTTGTGCGTGAGCACAATGCGGACGCGGTGATCATTGCGGCGCCATGGGATCAGCTGACCGGTGCGGCGATCTTAGAGGCGATGGAGCACAAAAACTCGCTCGACGCGGATCTGAAAAAGCTGGCCGAGGAGCACGAGCACGAGCATCATCATCACCATCATTACGATGAAAACGGCGTCTGCTCCTGCGGACATCATCATGATGACGACGATGACGACGAGGATGAAGACGAGCATGAGCATCATCATCATCACCATGACGAGGATGAAGATGAGCATGAGCACCATCACCATCATCATCATGACGAGGACGAGGATGAACACGAGCATCATCACCATCATCACCACCATGACCACGATGCGGACGAAATCTTTGTCAGCTGGGGCATGGAGACGATGCACCGGTTCACGGAGGACGAGCTCAAGACGAAGCTTGCCAAGCTCGACGACGAAACGGCTTACGGCACGGTACTGCGCGCCAAGGGCGTGGTTCCGGCGACGGAGGGCGAGTGGCTGCATTTCGACCACGTACCCGGCGAAGTCGAGGTACGCAGAGGCGCGGCGGGCGTGATCGGGCGGCTGTGTGTGATCGGCTCGAAGCTGAACGAAGCGGCTTTGAAGGTTCTGTTCTCGGAGTAACGCGCTATGATGCTTCCTGTCTTTCTGTTCACGGGCTTTTTGGACGGGGGAAAGACCTCGTTCATTCAGTCGATGCTCGAGGACCCGGCGTTCAACGAGGGACAGCGGACGCTGCTGCTGCTCTGTGAGGATGGCGAGGAGGAGCTGAACCCGGACAAGTTTTCGATCAACAATGTGACGATTCAGCCGGTTGCCTCGCTTTCGGAGCTGAACCCGGAGCAAATGGGGAAGTGGCAGCGCAAATGTGCGGCGTCGCGGATCATCATTGAATACAACGGCATGTGGCAGATGAACGATTTATTCGACCGTCTGCCGGAAAACTGGGGCATTGCGCAGGAAACGATGCTGATCGACACGGAGACGATCCTCCCGTACAACGCGAACATGCGGCAGCTTGTGGTAGACAAGCTGAACACGGCGGAGCTTGTCGTATTCAATCGTGCGAAAAAGGACGTGGACAAGATGGAGCTGCACAAGCTCGTCCGCGGCGTTTCACGCAGCGCGCAGATCGTGTACGAATACGACGACGGTACGTCCGAAGAGGACGATATCGAGGATCCGCTGCCGTTCGATATCAACGCCCCGGTCGTGGAAATCAAGGATGAGGACTACGCGCTGTTTTACCGCGATCTGGTCGAGGAAACGGACAAGTACATCGGCAAAACGGTGCGGTTCAAGGCGCTGATCGCCAACAATCGCAAGCTGCCGAACGATACGTTTCTCGGCGGACGGCACATTATGACATGCTGCGAAGCCGATATCCAGTATTGTCCGCTTGTCTGCAAATGGGACATGGCAAAATCGCTGCCGCACCAGACGTGGGACGTGATCCAAGGCAAGATTTCGGTCAAGTTCTCGAACATCTACGGCAAAAAAGGCCCGATCATGACGATCGAAAAGGTCGAAAAGGCCGAAAAGCCGGCACAGCCGGTTGCCACATTCTATTGATACGGTACATCAAAATACGCCCGTGCTGTGCGCACGGGCGTATTTATGTTTCTTTTATTCGCCGTCGCCGACGATGGCCTGATAGATGGTTTCGAGGTCGTCGGGGGAGAAGTAGGAGATGACGATACGGCCTTTTTCCTCGGTGCCCTCCACGGAGACCTTGGTTTTCAGTTTGTTGCGCATTGCACGGATCGCGGCGCGAAATTCCGGGCTGTATTCCTGTTTGACCTTGGGCTTTTTCTCCCACGATGCAAACTGGAGCTCGTTTTCGAGGCGGCGCACCGACCAATCCTTTTCGACGGCCTTCTCCGCCAAGGCGCGCTGCTGCGCGGCGTCCGCGATCCCGGCGAGCATCTTGCCGTGACCGGCGGACAGCTTACCGGTCTTGATCATTTCCGCGACAGGTTTATCAAGGGAGAGCAGACGAAGCGCGTTTGCGATAGCCGGACGGCTCTTGCCGATGCGTGCGGAAACCTCCTCCTGCGTCAGATCGTGCTGCTCCATCAAAAGACGGATGGCGGCGGCTTCCTCAATCGGGTTCAGATTTTCGCGCTGAATATTTTCGACAAGCGCGACCTCCATAATGGCGTTCTCATCCATGTCGGAAACGAGGACGGGGACGGTGGAGAGGCCGGCGATCCGTGCTGCACGGAAGCGGCGTTCACCGGCGATAATCGTATACCGGGTGCCGTTTTGCTTGACGATCAGCGGCTGTACGACGCCGTGACGCTTGATCGACGCGGCCAGCTCGTTCAGCTTTTCTTCATCAAACGTTTTGCGCGGCTGATCGGGATTTGTGTCGATATCATACAGACTGACCTGCTCAATGGAGCCGGTTTGCTGTTCTTCGAGATCCAGTTCGTCCAGCAGTACGTCCAGCCCTCTGCCCAATGCTTTTTTCGCTGCCATTTATTTGCACTCCCTCTCTAAAAATTCATCGGCAAGCGCGTCATACGCCTTAGCCCCGATATTACGCGGATCGTACATGCAGATCGGCAGACCGTGGGACGGCGCCTCGCTCATACGGATCGAACGGGGTATGATCGTGTCATATACCTTGCTCATAAAGTAATGCTTGACTTCCTCAACGACCTGCACGCAAAGGTTCATCCGGGCCGAGAACATTGTCAGCACAACGCCCTGAATATCTAGGTGCATATTCAGCTTCCGGCGCACGATCTTAACCGTGCTCATGAGCTGCGATAGACCCTCCAGCGCGTAATATTCGCATTGGATCGGGACAAGAATCGAATCCGACGCCGTCAAAGCGTTCAGCGTCAAAAGACCGAGGGACGGAGGACAGTCGATAAAGATAAAGTCATAATCTTCGCGCAATGCTTCAATCACCTTTTTCATTCGATATTCTCTCTGCTTCATCGAAACGAGTACGACCTCCGCACCGGCAAGCTCGATTTGCGAAGGAAGTACGAACAGCGTCTCGATCTTTGTCGGCTGTACAGCCTCTTTTGGATTCTCCTCCTCGATCAATACATCATAGATCGAAAGCATATCCTCCTTGCGCTCAATACCGAGACCGCTTGTTGCATTGCCCTGCGGGTCGAGGTCGATCAACAACACCTTTTTCCCTTTCATTGCCACCGCTGCCGAAAGATTGATAGCCGTTGTCGTTTTGCCGACGCCGCCTTTTTGGTTTGTGATGGAAATAACCTTTGCCATAAAACCTCTTTTTCCGCGCCTGTTTTGCGCCCTGATTTACAACGAACGCGCTACGTTCGCCTTTGTCGCATCTCATTATAATAGAACCGTCATAAAAAAACAATGTTTCGACGGAAACTTTTACCTCATTTCAAAGGTTGTTTCACGTGAAACATTGCAGTTGGTCTTTTCTTGGGACAAGTCAAATCAATTCAAAGACTCGCGCAAAAACGGCATACTCATACAACGGGGGCCGCCACGTCCGCGGGAAAGCTCTGCGGACGGTACCTCATGTACTTTGATGCCGTTATCCCGTAGAATCCGATTCGTAACGTAGTTACGCATATAGGTAATCACTTCGCCGGGTGCGACGCAAAGCGTATTGGCGCCGTCGTTCCATTGCTCACGGGCGGCGTCGATCATGCTTGCGCCGCCGCATTCGATGAACTGTACCTTCTCGCAATGCAGCGCTTCGGCAAAGACTTCCGTAATACCGCGCTGTTCTTCTTTAATTTTGACGCGGTTATCGACCTTTGTTAAGGTAAAACAGCGCAGCGCCTTCAATATATTCGGATGCACTACGAATTTGTCACGATCCACCATTGTCATGACGGTATCCAAATGCATAAAGGCGCGGGACTTCGGAATATCTATAGCGATTACCTGCTTAATATCCGAACGATCTCCGATCAGACGATTTGCCATCAATTCAATCGCCTGCGGACTTGTGCGCTGCGATATGCCGATGCAAAGCGTGTCGCCGGAAAGGACTAAACAGTCGCCGCCTTCGATGGAATGAACATCGGTACGCTCATGACATTTCTTCACCCACTTATAGACAGGATGATATTTGAAAATATACTTATAGAAAAGTGTTTCTCTTGCTCTGACG
>JAFUDD010000383.1 GCA_017459315.1 Clostridia bacterium
GAGTTGCGTGCAACTCCTCCTACCGTGCTTTGTAGTGTGCCTCTCTCAAACACATTGTACCAGAAAACGGGAAATTTTGCGGCTTCCGTTTTCATGTCTATTTGTGCCGGTCGCCGCGCCGGCATGTGGATTAAAATGAAAAGGATTCTTTGCATTTGTCTATGCCTGATGTGCTTGTTGTCAGGCTTTACTGCCTGTAAGACCGAGCCGGAGCCGGTCGATCCCAACAACTGCAAACACGAGCGGCATGATCCGGAAACGACACGCTGCCTCGCTTGCAATAAGCGAATCGACCATCACTATGTGGGCGATACTTGCACGCTCTGCGGAAGAAAGACCGAATTCCTTTGGGACTGCATCAAGCGCAATGCCGAATTGATGGACATCCTGAAAAGCGGCGGGCACGAGAACAAAGGCACCGTCGAACGCATGACCTATGAGACCTTCGCCTACAACATCCAATCCCTGACCGGCGAGGAAAAGATGATCGAAAAGGAAGCGTTCGTCTATTTGCCCTACGGTTACGATCCCGCAAAGGCCTATAATGTGTTGTTCCTGTTGCACGGCTCAACCGATCAGGCGGGCTACTGGCTCGCGCAGGAGCCGTATCATGCGGAGGATTCGACCTATGTATCCACCGGCAACTACACCAAGGAGATGCTGGACTACCTGATCGGCACCGGAAAAGCCGAGCCGTGCATCGTCGTCACGCCGTCGCTGTACAACGATCACGACAATTATAAGGAAGAAAACAAATATGTCGCCGCGAACTTCGGACATGAGCTGACCGAGTACCTGCTGCCCGCCGTGGTGGAGCGCTATTCGACCTATGCCAAAACGACGGACGAGGTGATCGCGCAGCGTGAGCACTTTGCCTATGCAGGTCTGTCGCTCGGCAGCATGACGAGCTTTGCTTCGATCATGACGTATTGCCTGCCGTACTTTGCCTATATCGGTTCTTTCAGCGGTCCGGCGACGGACGCAGACGCGGTGATCGAAGCGCTGAACGGTCCCGAAAAGGACTATGCGATCGCCTATTGGTACTGCGCGATCGGCGATCAGGACAAGACCGGCGGTGATTTTTACGGCGATGTGCATAAAACCTATAAGAAGCTTGTCGCGGGCGTGGACCGGCTGGTCGACGGGCAAAACTGCGACATGGTCGATGTCTACGGCGCGAACCATACTTATGAATGCTGGCTGACCTGCCTGTACAACGCGCTGCCGAAGTTCTTCCGGTAAGAAAGGAACTTTCCCATGAAACAACGGACAACGGTTCGGATTGCGGGCTTGCTGCTTGCGCTGCTGATCCTGGCGGCATGTTCGCCGAAGCAGAGCATCATGTCCACTCCTTCGGAGAAACCGGTACCGGTGATCGAACTGGTCTCCGAGCACGACGGCGGCGTGATCCGGCTGAACGATGAAGTGATTACGACGTACTGGGAGATGGATTTTGCGGACAGTCTCGCCTATCTGAAAGAAAACTGCTTCAAAGCGACCGTTGAGGCGCACGACGGACAGGATTTGCAGCTGCGCTGGTCCGGCGGCACAGCACCGTATACCGTTGAGTATGCCACGGATCCGGATTTCCAAACGGCTGTTTCTCTAACAACCGAGCGCGACCGCATCCGTCCGGGTGATCTGTTTCCCCGCACCGCCTACTGGTATCGCGTGACGGATGCGGACGGCAATACCTCGGCTGTGGGATCGTTTATCAGCGGCGATGGACCGCGCATCATTCTGGCACGGGAGCGTGTGGATTCGTCGGGCGTGAAAAACGTGCGCGATCTCGGCGGCTATGCGGCGGCCGACGGTAAAACCGTGAAGTACGGCATGCTGTACCGTGGCGGTATGTTTCTGTATCCGAACGGAACTGCCAATAAAACGCATCGGCTCACGGACTATGGCCGCGCTGTGATCGGCCGGTGGGGGCTGAAAACGGAAATCGACTTAAGGGACGATTCCGATTTCGGCGGGCAGACCGAAGCTGCGTTTGAAAACTGCAATTATCTGCGCGTGACCTATCGCGGCTATACGTCCATCTTTCCGTCAGATACCGCGACGGATACCGTTTATTATGACGAACGCTCCCCGGAAGCGTTTCATCAGATCTTTTCGCTGCTGGCCGAGGAACAAAACTATCCGGTATACTTCCACTGCCTGATCGGGCAGGACCGCACCGGCACGCTGGCATACTTGATTCTCGGCTTGCTTGGGGTGGATTTTGAGGACATCACGAAGGACTATGAGCTTTCGGCGTTTTCGGCGGTCGGCAGCATGAACCGTGAAAAGGACTGGAACTATTCGGGCGACGGCGTGCCGATGGGTACGCACCATGTGGATCGCGTATGGGAAACCACGAATGCGATGATGCTGCAGTATTACGGCACGGACTCCGGTTTGCTTTCGGATGCTGTCGCCAACTATCTGCTGCGCGAATGCGGCATCACGGAAGAGCAGATCGCATCCGTTCGCAGGATCCTGCTGGAATCTTAAAACACGGCATAAAGGAGAGAAGAAAGCCATGAGGAAAAGCATTTGCGTATGCCTGCTGACAGCCTTGCTTGCTCTGCTCGGCTGTACGGCAGCGCAGGAAGCGCC
>JAFUDD010000384.1 GCA_017459315.1 Clostridia bacterium
GCCGATATCTACGTTCGTGAACTTAAGAGCCTGATGGCGGACTATACGTTCACCAACAGCGGCAAGGATTACGTGCCCGGCTTTGCGAAAAAGCTCGGAGCGATCGCCGCAATCAACACCGACTATTTCATCAACAACGGTCTGCATGAAGGCCTGATCATCCGCAACGGCAATCTTTTGAAGGACAACCCCTGCAAGAATGCCGATCTGTGTGTGCTCTATCAGGACGGCACGATGCGCTGCTTCGACTGCAAGAAGGATACGATTGACAATAACGAGATCATCAACTCGTTCCCGTATCATTCGTTCTACTTCGGACCGTCGCTGCTCGACGAAAACGGCGGCGTGAAAACCGCCGGGTTCAATATGCCGGATTCCATCGGTGCGGCGAACCCGCGCACGGTGATCGGCTATTATGAGCCGGGACACTACGGCTTCCTCTGCGTGCTCGGCGCGCGCGGCGTGCGGGACATCAACAACCGCAACGGCAACAGCCAGTCGCCGGGTCTGAAGCTCGACGAGCTTTCGCAGCTCTGTCACGACCTCGGGTTTGTGTGCGCGTATAATCTGGACGGCGGCGGCTCCTCGAGCCTCTATTGGAACAATCAGCTGTTCGGACACAACACGCGCGACACGAGCGATATCCTCGCCGTGATCGACCCGCGATAAGGAGGCAAGCTTATGAAACAATTCATCCGTGTTCTGGCCTATATCGTGACGGTGCTCAGCGTACTGGCGTCGCTGCTGTACATCGTGATGCTGATGATGACGAATTTCGGCACGTTTGCCTTTGAGGTCGGTCCGAACGTCGTCTATAAGGACTGGTATTTTATCGCCGTGCCGATCCTTGCGCTGCTGTCCGGGATTCTGCTCCAGATCGCATCGCTCAAAAAGAGTCGCAAAAAGATTCACAAAGCCAAATAACCACAGAAAGAACAGCAGGGTTTTCGCCCTGCTGTTGCTGTTTTTAGGGTATATTCCGCTTATAGAGCAAGATAGGCCTTAAGTTCCTCGAAGGTATCGAACACCGGGACGCCGCACCTTTCGAGCACGGCCCTCCCCTGATGTCCGCCGGTCATCAGCACGCACGGACAGCCGACCGCGGACGCGGCTTCATAGTCGTGATCCGTGTCCCCGATGAACAGCACCTTGTCCTGATCGAAGCCGTTGCGGGCGATATAGTCCTTGGCGCGATCTACCTTGGAATGAGCGAAATTGTCATTCAGACCGAGCAGCTCGCCGAAATAGGAACGGATGCCGTAAAAGTCCACCTGCTCCTCCAAGCGGCCCTGTTCCGACGCGGACAGGATCGTTTGCGGCGTGCCGCTGTCCTGCACGGCAGACAGCAGCTCGACAACGCCCTTGCGCAGGGGGCATTTTTTGTAGCCAGCCGCATAGATGGCGTGGAACTCCTCGGCCAATTCTTCGTAAGGATAAACGGAAAAATCGTAGCCGAGCTTGATATAATAGTTGATGATCGGAAAGCCGAAGTTTTCGAGATAGAATGCTTTGGAGGGAATGACGGGCATATTCCGGTCACGGAGCATTTGGTTTTCGATTTCGTAGGTGAAATCCATATCGTCCATGATCGTGCCGTTCCAGTCCCAAACCAGCAAAGAATAGCGCATTGCGTCTCCGTTCTCCCGCCGCGTGCGGGAAAAGTGTGATAAAGTTCTTATATTATAAAGGATTTGTGAACGGTTGGCAAGTGCGACTTGCAACAGGGTCGTTTCCGTTGTATAATAGACTATCAAAATATGCAGATTCGGAGGAATCGGAATGGCCCAAAAATCGACCGCCAAGAAAAAGGCCGCGCCCAAAAAGAGCACGGCCAAGAAGGGTGCGGCGAAGAACAAACGGACAAGGAACGAACGCCTTGCCATCGAAATATTCGGAATCGTCCTCGTGGCGCTCGGCGCGCTGTTCGGGGTGTATCTGTACAGCAACAGCCAAGGCATACTGGGAACGGTGATCAACTCGTTCCTGTTCGGCATGGCGGGCGCGTTTGCCTATGTCGTGCCGCCGTTTATGGTGCTGTTCGGCTTTTTTATCATCCTGTCCGGACGGCAGAAGCGTTCGCGCGGGACGTATGCGACCGCGATCATTGCGGTCTATGCCGTCGTATGTATCGTGCATATCGCCTCGTCGCAAACGCTGTCGGCCTTGGGCAGCAATGCCGCGCGGGGGACATTTTTCAAGCAATGGTTTGACCAGATCCCCGCGGCGTGGAACGAGGCTGTACATTTTCATATCGGCGGCGGCGTGCTCGGCGCGCTCGGCATGACGCCCCTGTATTTGCTCGGCGGCTTGGCGCTTTGCTACATTGTGGCGGTGGCGGCGCTGCTGATCTGCGTGCTGCTGCTGACCGGTATTTCGATCAAGGCGTATACCGACCTGTTCGGCACCAAGGTCAAGGACAAGCTGGAGTCCGTGCGGGACGCGTATTTCTCGGAGGACGAGGA
>JAFUDD010000385.1 GCA_017459315.1 Clostridia bacterium
CCGTCTAAATCGAACACCGCGATGCGGCGCTCCGTCGGGATATAGTCGCTGCCGTTCTCGTCCGTGATCGCCTCGATGTACGCGATCAGCTCGTTCTTGGCGCGGGCGTCCGCGGTCCAAAGCGAAAGCATTTCCTCGCCCGAAAGCGTCTTTTCGGGCAGCGCCGGGGCGGGCTCCTGCGCGGCAGGCAGCGGCGCGGCGGTTGCGGCGGGGATCGCGGCGGAATCGGTCTTTTGCTCGGCGGCCTTCAGCGTAGCGGTCGCACAGCGGAGGCCGAGCGTCAGCGCCGCGGCGATGCACACGACGACAAGCAGGCAGATCGCAACGATTGCGATCACGCGCCACCTGCGAAGCGATTTTCCGGCAGAGGTTTCGTTTTCCATAAGCATCCTTTCCGAAGGCGCCACGTGCTGCGCCTTCCTGCATGTTCAAGGGGGCGGCCACAAGATATGGCCGCGCTCCATACTTACCGATACTATATCACAGATTCGGCCCGGTTGCAACCACTCCGCCGCCATAAGTGCGCGGCCCGGAGAAATTTTCTGGTTTTCCCTTGCGTGCCGGGCGGCAAAATGCTATTGTATAAGGGAACGGACAGCGAAAGGAGCGCGGCATGGAACGGCAAAAGCAATATATCGCCATCGACCTGAAATCGTTTTACGCGTCGGTCGAGTGCCGGGAACGCGGGCTCGACCCGCTTTCGACGTGCCTTGTCGTGGCCGATCCGGAGCGCACCGAAAAAACGATCTGTCTCGCGGTGACGCCTGCCCTGAAGCGATACGGCGTGCCGGGCAGGGCGCGGCTGTTTGAGGTCGTGCAGCGCGTGCGGGAGGTGAACCGCGAACGGCAAAGGAAAGCCCCCGGCGGCCGGTTCACAGGCAAAAGCTGCGATATCGGAGAGCTTGACCGCGACCCCGGACTGGCGCTGGATTACCTTGTCGCGCCGCCGCAGATGGCGCACTACATGCAGCGCAGCACCGCGATCGTGGATATCTACTTAAAATACGTTTCCTTCGACGACGTGCATGTGTATTCGGTCGATGAAATCTTTGCCGACGTGACCGGCTATCTCACGACCTACCGACTCACCGCGCACGAGCTTGCCAAGACGATGATCCGCGACGTTTTGCAGCAGACCGGCATCACCGCGACGGCGGGCATCGGCACGAACCTGTACCTTTGCAAGATCGCCATGGACATTATGGCGAAGCGAATGCCCGCGGACGCGGACGGCATGCGGATCGCGGAGCTCGACGAGATGCGCTACCGGCGCGAGCTGTGGAGCCACCGGCCGCTGACGGATTTTTGGCGCGTCGGGCGCGGTCTGGCGCGCAAGCTGGAGGCGAACCACCTGTACACGATGGGCGATATCGCGCGCTGCTCGGTACAGAACGAGGAGCTGCTTTACCGGCTGTTCGGCGTCAATGCGGAATATCTGATCGACCACGCGTGGGGCTGGGAGCCGGTCGAGATCAAGCATATCAAGGCGTATAAACCCGAAAACAACAGCCTCAGCGTCGGGCAGGTGCTGCAGGGCGCAACGCCGAACGGCACCGCGCGGATCATCGTACAGGAAATGACGAGCGGGCTTTCGCTCGACCTTGTCGAAAAGCGGCTTGTCTGCGATCAGATCGTGCTGACGGTGGGGTACGATATCGAGAACGTGACCGAAAGCTACACCGGCGAGATCGAGGTGGATCGCTACGGACGGCGCGTGCCCAAGATGGCGCACGGCTCGGAGAACATCGGCCGGCAGACCGCTTCCACCAAGCTGATGCTCGACGCGGTGCTGCGGCTGTTCGACCGGATCACGGACAAGCGACTGACCGTGCGGCGCATGTATGTCGTAGCGAATCATGTGATCCCGGAACGGGAAAAGGCGGACGCGCCCAAAGCCGAGCAGCTCGACCTGTTTTCATTCGAGGAAACCGTGCAGCAGCACGCTGAGCAGGAAAAGCAGCTCGAAAAGGAACGCAAGCTGCAGGAGGCCATGATCCAAATTAAAAACAAATACGGCAAAAACGCGATCCTTGCCGGAACGAGCTACCAGGAAGGCGCGACCGGGCGCGAGCGGAACAAGCAGATCGGAGGGCACAAGGCATGACGGACGATTACAGCGATATCATCAACCTGCCGCATCACGTGTCCAAGGTGCATCCGCCGCAGCCGATGGAGAAGCGCGCGGCGCAGTTTTCGCCGTTTGCCGCGTTGACCGGCTATGACGACGCGGTGGAGGAAACCGCGCGGTACACGGACAGCAAGCAGGAACTGGAGGACGAGGACAAGGCGAAGATCAACGCGGCGTTGAACGCTTTGCAGGGCCGGATCAGGGAGCAGCCGGCGGTTTTGCTCGAATACTTCGTTCCCGATCCCAAAAAGCCCGGCGGCCGGTACGTTTCGACCGAAGCCGCCGTCAAAAAGCTCGATCCGGTGCGCCGCATTCTGACGCTTTCGGACGGAAAGCGCATCCCGTTCGACAACCTGTTTGCGCTCGAACCGCTGGCGCCGGAGGACGAGCCGTTCGGCGCGCTGTGAACGACACGGAGGAAACCGTTTTCCATGCAAAGAGATATTCTTTTGTTCGACCTCGACGGCACGCTGACCGAATCCGGGGAGGGCATCCTTAAATCGGTGCAGTATGCGCTGTCCGCGCTCGGCATTGCGGAGCCGGACACGGAAAAGCTCCGCGTCTTTATCGGCCCGCCGCTGCTCGATTCGTTGATGCGGTATTACGGCATGTCCAAG
>JAFUDD010000386.1 GCA_017459315.1 Clostridia bacterium
AATATCCCGCCGAGAAGGTCGGCAGACAGAACGTCCTCCGCATCCATCCGGCGTAAGCGGATGGATTTGGGCAGCGTTCTCCGAAACATGCGGCGTGAGGTGCAGTTTTGATAGGCTCTCTGTGCAACGGCTTGGGCTGTTTCGCCATCGTAGTGCAGCAGCGGCTGCGAAAAATCGAGCATCAGTTTTCCTGCGTCGGCCTGCTCGTATACCTTTTGCGGTTGATGCGACGATTGCTCCAACGCCGTGCGGACAAGCTCATTGGTGTGCATAGCGCGCGCATCGGTTTCTTCGCCGGCAAGCGTAATGACGATTTGCGGCGTAAGCGTTTCAACTAAGGACGCCAAGCGAGGCGCCGGCTGCTTTGTCTGCCATGAGGATCGAACATCGTCTATTTCGTTAAATTCGTGATCCGTGCAATGCAGACTGATCGGCGCCGTCTCAACGCCGATGGCTCGCATCGAAACGCGTGCTTCCTGCATGGCGTAGGCGCGTCCATCGCAGCAGTAAACGATGGCAGTGGAAACGGCATGTTCAACGGTGTAAGCCGCAAGCAAACCGGACAAGGCTTCCCAGCCGGACAGAGGTTCCGGTAAAACGATCAGAAGATCTGCCTTTTCCAGGGATGGCTCCATAAAGCCATGGAAAGCGGGCAGCGGCGCATCGGATGCAAGCATTCCGGAAAGTGTATACGATAAAGCGGCATACAGTCGGACAGATTTGCAGCCCTTTTGCAAGGGGATCGATTGATACAGTTCCTCCGGCTCTTGAATGGATATTCGGTGCAGTAGAATGCCGTTTTCATCATATTCGATCAACTCCGCATCACGCGGCGGCTCGAACCATGTTAAATATAAAGAAGTGTTTTCGTTCGCCCGGTCAGGCAGCGTCATCGAAATAGATTGGCCTGCGTCCACGGTGATGCGCGTCATGGCTTTGCCGTCCGTCAAGCGTTCGGCAGGACGGTCTCCCGGAATCTGATACGCCGGTTCCGCCGTCGTTTCCGCGTTTACGGCGGGAACCGATAACAGACAAAGCAGGCATATAAGCAGGAGAGCGACGGTTCGTTTCATGTACTGAGTCCTTTAATATACAATATATAACAGTTTACATATATTGTTTATTGTATCATCTGCATACGGATCAGTCAAGCCAACTCTATGTAAGGATTCGCCAAAGTTCGTCCCATAAGACCGCAAAAGCAGCTTTTGATAAGAAAGTGCCGCTGTTTGGGGATTCTCTGTTGCCATTTGGTACAGCAGCAGCGCCGCAGCTGCGCCGGCGCCGTAGCTGAGATAATAGCACGGCGATTGAAAGATATGCGGGATTTCCGTCCACGAATACGCCGTAAAGCCCATGCGATCCAAGCCGAAGCGTTTGGCGATCTGGCCGAATTTGGCGTGCAGCGCGGCCGGCGTAAGGTTGTCTGTCTGATACACGAACCTTTCCCACTCGTCTACCGCGCAGGCGGACACGACAGCATACAGCGTATCCAAGAGCCGTACCGACCTTGCTTCATCCGCTCGGTTACCGAAAATCTTTTCATAATTGGGCACGGCGAGCAGCTCCAGCCCCTGCGAATCGAATTCCGCCCAGTCGAGCGAGTCGTTTGCTGCATTGTTGTCCTCCACGCGAAAATAGTACCCGGCAAAGTGACCGAACTCATGCAGCAGCACCGACGGCATCGAGGCGGAATCATCCCATGCGGTGAACAAAAACGGCGCGCCGTAATCGGAAAGATACGTTGTATAGCTGCCGCCCAGCCGGTGTGGCCCGGATCCCGCATCGTACAGCTCATGCGCGAGCATATACTGCCATGGCTCGGCAAGGTTCGGGAGAATTTCAGAAATCGTTTGCCCCACACGCTGCATGGTCGTTTCCCGATCGTATGTATCGGCATAATACAGAATCTCCTGATCAACAGCGACCTCTTTTTGCCATTGGAGAAACAGCGGCACAAGATGTGATGCAACCGTATCGCAGAAGTGCTCTGCGTCCTGTGTTGTACATTCCCGCCCATACACGGCATACCGATAAGCCGGATACGATGCAAAGCCCAACAATCTTGCCGTCTCCCTGCGAAGCGGCAGCAAGCGGCAGAACAACTCTGCCGCCGCATTCGCATACTGCTCTGTATACGCCGTATACAGCGCGTACCACGAAGCAAACGGAAGTGTCTCATCTGTCGTCAATTCATTGTACGTCCAAGTGCGCCCCTCTCCCTCCACGGTCAAGGTTGCATGCAGCTGATCGTATTCCGACAGGATCGCTTGTTCTTGCTCCAACAGCGGCGCTGTCTCCGGTGAAGTCAACAAAACCGCTTTGCGCAATTCTGCAACGGTGTTCGCATCGTAGACCGAACGAAGCGCAGGCTGCTCCGAAAGATGCAGGGCAATTTGCACGAGCGTCGCATAGATCGGCTCAATAGAGGCGGACAGAATTTCATTTCTTTCCGACCAAACCGGATCCGTCACGTCGCGGCTGTAATGAATATAGGCAAGTGCCCGCATCGTCTCTGCGGTTTTCAATTCTGCCCAAAGCCTATCCAGCTCGTCTTGCAGGTCTTTGGCGTTTTCATGGCTGTCCGTTAGGGAACAAGCCGATTCATACAATGCTTCTGCACGATATAGCAGATCGTTCAGCGCCGGCATTTGAAATGGGATGTCCGAAAAGCGAACGTCGGCATGCACGCTTTTCTGCGACGGCATGGATCGGAATACGTATGCATACGCTTGTATATGAACGGTATCGCTGTAGGGTGTGCAGCCCAAACAGAGCAATATAAGAACAAGCAGAAAAACAGTCATCTTTTTCAACAGGGAACCTCCGAAATTTAGGAAATGTTTACATGTATCGGTTGTAAACCGTTCCAAAAGATGGTATATTGTACGACGTATGGAGGTAGCTTTATGAATATTGTAGTGTTGGCGGGCGGCCTTTCCCCGGAACGTGACGTTTCGTTTTCGAGCGGCACCATGGCGTGCAATGCGCTTTTAGGGCTCGGTCATCACGCTGTTTTAATAGATTTGTTTTTCGGTCTGCCCGATTGGGACGGCACGGACAATATTTTTGCCGAAGCTAAGCCGCTGCCGCCGTATCGCATTTTGTCGGCGGAGCCCGACCTTGCGGCG
>JAFUDD010000387.1 GCA_017459315.1 Clostridia bacterium
GGGCAAGGCCGTGTTTCGCGCGGTGCCGTTCCATCGGCAGCTGGCGGCGATGGGCATGCCCGAATCGAAAATTATTATGGTCTACGCGATCTTCACCGTTGTCGGCGGCGCGGCCGCCATGCTGATCGCGTGGTTTACAAAATAAGAGTTTAATGGAGGGATTATGGAACGACAGAAAACGGCATTGATCGTCGGCATGGCAAAGAGCGGCATTGCGGCGGCAAGGCTTTTGTATCAGGACAATTACCGCATTATCATCAACGACATGAAGCCGGAGATCAAGGGGCTGTTTGACCAGCTGTCCGGCATCGCCTACGAGGTCAAGCTCGGCGCAAACCCGATGGATCTCTTGGACGGCGTCGATCTTCTGGTTCCGAGTCCGATCATTCCGATGACGCGCGACTTTATCGTAGAGGCCAAGCGCCGCGGGATCGAGGTCATTTCGGAAATCGAGCTCGGCTACCGCTATGCCAAGGCGGACTTCGTCTGCATCACCGGTACGAACGGCAAGACCACCTGCACGGCGCTGACCGGCGAGCTTTTCAAGGCCGCAGGCAAAACGACTTACGTGCTCGGCAACATCGGCGTTGCGATTTCGGCGCATGCGCTCGAAACGAAGCCCGGCGATATCGTCGTGGCGGAGACCGCCGCGCTGCAGCTGGAGGGCAACAGCCGCTTCCACGCGATTGCGGCGGGCGTCTGCAACATCACGCCCGACCACCTCGATCACTTCGGCACGATGGAAAACTACATTGCGGCCAAGGCGAAGATTCTGGACAACCAGACCGAAAACGACTATGCCGTGCTGAATTACGACGACGATACCGTGCGCGATTTCGCCCGGCTCACGCCCGCGCATGTGCTGTATTTTTCCCGCAAGAGTGAAGTCGAGCAGGGCATGTTCCTGCGCGGCAACACGCTCGTCTACCGCATCGGCGACAAGGAAGGCGAGCTGATGGATGCGCGCGATATCCGTATCCCCGGCGGGCATAACCTGGAAAACGCGATGCTGTGTGCGCTCCTCGGCCTGTCGCAGGGGATCGCGCCGGAAACCATCGTCGAGGTGTTCAAGACGTTCCCCGGCGTGGAGCACCGGATCGAGTACGTCTGCACGCGCGGCGGCGTCGATTACATCAACGATTCCAAGGGCACCAACCCGGCTTCGACGGTGCGCGCCATCGAGTCGATGAAAAAGCCGACCGTGCTGCTGCTCGGCGGCTATGACAAGCATATCAGCTTTGACGAGCTGTTCGAGGCGTTCACGCCGATCGTCAAGGCGTGCGTCGTGATCGGCGACACGCAGGCGCAGATTCTGGAAACCGCGGCGCGCTTCGGCTATGCCGACCTGTGCCGCACCGCCGATTCGTTCGGCGAAGCCGTTGATCTGTGCAGAGCGCTGGCAAAGCCCGGCGACGCGGTGCTGCTGTCCCCGGCCTGCGCGAGCTGGGATATGTTCGACAACTATGAGCAGCGCGGGCGCGTATTCAAGCAGATCGCCCGTGAATACGCGGATTGAATCTGACAATACAGAACGGAGAGCAAATGCATGGAAGCCATCCCGGTCAAACGAGAACAACGCACAAAGGCGCGCGGCTATAAGCTGTTCGGCACGTCGCAGGGAAGGATCGACTTTTCGATCCTGCTTGTCGTGTCGATTTTGTGCGCGTTCGGCCTTGTGATGATCTTCTCCGCAAGCTATTATTACGCACAGCATTATTCCGGCACGAACCACGACGGGTTCTATTACCTCAAGCGGCAGGCGCTGTACCTGCTGATCGGGTATCCGGTCATGCTGCTGCTGTCGATGCTGAACTATCGCGTGATCCAAAAGCTGAACGTCGCGGCGCTGTTGTTTTCGATTGCGCTGCTCGTTCTGGTGCTGCTGATCGGGCAGAACAAAAACGGCGGAAAGCGTTGGCTCGAATTTGCCGGCGTTTCGATTCAGCCGTCCGAGGTCGCCAAGTTTGGCATGATGATCTTCATGTGCGCCTACATGTCCAAGCACCGCAACGAAATGCACACGTTCCGCAACGGCATGCTGCCGATGCTGATCGTCATCGGCTTTATCTCCGGGTTGATCATTTTACAGCCGAATATGTCGATGGCCGTTATCGTTGCGTTCCTCGGCGTTGTGCTGCTGTTCCTCGGCGGCTGCGATATCCGACCGCTGATCGTCGTCGGCATTATCGGTATCATCGGCGTGTTCGCGCTGGCGTATATCGCGCCGTACCGCTGGGCGCGCGTGACCTCGTTCCGTAACCCGGAGGAGGACCCGCTCGGCACCGGGTATCAGCTGCTGCAATCGTTCTACGCCATCGGCTCCGGCGGGCTGTTCGGCAAGGGCCTCAACAACAGCTATCAGAAAATGCTGTATATGACCTACGGCGAATCGGACTTCATCTTTGCCATTTTGTGCGAGGAGTTCGGCTTTGTCGGCGGCACGCTGATTATCGCGCTGTATGCGTTTATCGTGTGGCGCGGGATGCGCGTTGCCATCAAGTGCCGCAACCGGTTCGGCAGCTTGCTCGCTGCCGGTATCTCCATCGTTTTCGGCTTCCAGGTGTTCGTCAACATCGCGGTCGTGACCGGGCTGATGCCCACGACCGGGCAGGCGCTGCCGTTCATTTCGGCGGGCGGCACGCAGCTGCTGGTGTTCCTTGCCGCTATGGGCGTGCTGCTGAATATTTCCCGCGACGTGAACCCGCACGACTGATTCCGACGCCGTTCGCAGTTTTACGCACGTTTTGCCCCTATATTGCATAAGATGCAGTATCTTTTTGAGGGGGCAAGGCTATGGCAATCTGGACGATCACAGGCGGAACGCGGCTTGTCGGCGAGGTGCGGGCGCACGGGGCCAAGAATGCGGCGCTGCCGATCCTGGCGGCGACGGTGCTGATCAAGGCGCCGGTCACGCTGGATAACTGTCCGCCGCTGTCGGACATTGAGGACATGTGCGAGATTTTGCGCACGCTCGGCTGCGAGGTTGTGCGCGAGGGCGATACCGTCACCGTGGACGCATCGACGGCGACGCACGGCAATCTGCCCGAAGCGCTGTCGCACCGCGTCAGAAGCTCGGTGTTTTTGCTCGGCTCGCTGCTGTCGCGCTTCGGCGCGGCCTGCGCGCCGTATCCGGGCGGGTGTGAGATCGGCAACCGGCCGATCGACCTGCATCTGTATGCGCTGCGCACCTTGGGCGTGGCCTGCCGCGAAACCGACGGCCGCATCTGCGCCGAGGTGGTAAAATTACAGGGCGGCACGATCGACCTCGATTATCCGTCGGTCGGCGCGACCGAAAACGCCATGCTTGCGGCGGTGCGCGCGGAAGGCGAAACGGTGATCCGCGGCGCGGCATGCGAGCCGGAGATCACCGACTTACAACACTTTTTGAACGCCTGCGGCTTTGCCGTTTCCGGCGCGGGTACGCCGGAAATCCGCATCGCGGGGCGGCCGGAGGGCCACGGCACGCGCTACCGGATCATGCCGGATCGCATCGTGACCGGGACGTACTTGTTGGCGGGCGCGATCACGCGCGGCTGCGTCACCGTGACGGATACGGACCCCGGGACGAATGGGGCGCTGCTTGCCAAGCTGTCGGCCTGCGGCTGCGAGGTCAAGCCGTATCGTGACGCGATCACGGTTTCGCTCGACCGGGCGCCCGGCGAGCTGTCGGTGGAAACGCGGCCGTATCCGGCGTTCCCGACGGATTTGCAGGCGCAGCTGTTTGCGCTCGTTTCGCTCGGCAGCGGCACGAGCGTGATCACCGAGCATATCTTTGAAAACCGCTTCCGCCATGCGGCGGAGCTGAAGCGCATGGGCGCGCAGAACGACATCTTCGGGCGCACCGCGATTATTCGCGGCGTCGGCACGCTGCACGGCGCGCATGTGACGGCGCACGATCTGCGCTGCGGCGCGGCGCTCGTTCTGGCGGGACTTGCGGCCTCCGGCGTGACCGAGATCGCGTATGCGGAACGGATCGACCGGGGCTATGACCGCATGGACGCTGCGATGGCGGCGCTCGGCGGACGGATTACACGAAAGGAAGAATAGGCATTGGCGAAGAAGGGCAAGGAGCGGGAGCCGATCGTTTTTCAGTTCGATCATGAGGACAGCGCGGCGGGCGAGGAGCCGGTCATTGATCTGTTCTCCGATACGGACGAGGACGAAAAGCCCGCTTCACAACCGGGAAAAAACCATAAAAAGCTGAAAAAGGCGTCGTCCGGGAAGGCCGGGGAGAAGGCGAAAAAGGCCGATCCCGAGGTCGCTCCGGCGGACGCCGCTTCGGCGCAGGCGGACAAACCCCAATCCGAAGCAGACGAGGCCGAAGAAGCCGCGGCAATGATCCGCGCCGAGTTCGACCGGTTCGGGCGCAACGTGTCCAAGCGGAAAAAGACGCGCTACGGCTCGCGCAAGAACGTGCCGAACGCTGCGCCGGTCGCCGTGCGCAACGACACGATATCCCGCCGCGAATACGAAGCGGCCAAGGCGCGTTCGAGAGCGCGCGCGGAGCGCCGCGAGCAGAAGGCGCAGTATGAGCGCGATAAGAAAAAGCGCGAACGCGCGGCCCGCCGCCGTTCGATGCTTCGGAATCTGGCGCTCGGCGTCGGTGCGATTGTGATTTTGGCGTTCCTCGGCTGGTTTTCCACGCGTGTGACGACGATCACGGTCGAGCACGTTCCGGAAAACTATACCGCCGAGGAGATCGAAACGATCTCCGGCATCCGCCGCGGCCGCAGCATCCTGTTTCAGCGGCTGAACGACGCCAAGGATCGCATCGAAAAGGACGCGTATCTGCAGGCGAACGTCCGCTATACCTTCCCGTCCACCGTGACGATCTCGCTGACGGAGCGGACGCCTGCCGCGTGCGTGCGCTGGGGCCCGCAGAACGAGTATATCGCGATCATCGACTCCAAGGGCATTGTGCTGACCACCGAGGCCGAAACGACCGGCGGCCTGATCGTGGCGGAGGGACTTTCGATCACGGCGGCACAGGCCGGGCGCGCGCTCGGCGATATGACCGACCTCCAAATCGCAAGCCTGATCCGGATCCTCTCCAAGTTGGAGGAACTCGACCTACTGCGCCGCAGTCCGCGCCTGTCGCGCATCGACATGAGCGAAATGATGAACATTTCGATCTCCACCGAAGGCGCGCCGTACAGCATCGAGGTCGGGGACAGCGCGAATCTCGACACGAAGCTGGGCCTTTTGCAGAAGCATTGGGACGAGATCATGCAAAGCGCGTCGCGCTATATCTCGGACGGCTATTCGACCGCGACGATCTACCTGTACACCAAGGGCGGCGTTTCGGTCTCGCCGTATGAGCCGGGGTATAATCTGGCGATGACGCCGATCAACAACTATGCTCTGCCGAGCGGCGACGCGGTGGTCGTCACACCCGCACCGATCACCGGCGACAATCCGGAGGAAACGCCCGATCCCGACGCGCCCGCGCCGGAGACGCCGACGCCCGCGCCGACGCCGATGCCGCATCAGGGCGGCACCTTCACAGGTTAAAAACAGATGGCACCCGCAGCGGGCTTATTCCGCGCGGGTGCGTTTTCGATAGGAGGACGGTTATGTTTGTGTATTCCAGAAAAGCGCAGTACCACGAAACCGATCAGATGGGCGTGATCCACCATGCGAATTACGTGAAATGGATGGAGGAAGCGCGGATCGGGTGGATGGACACGCTCGGCTTTCCGTATGCTGCGGTCGAGCGGGACGGCGTGGTGTCGCCGGTCGTGTCGGTGTCGGTATCGTATCAAAAGCCCGTGCGGTTCAACGATGTAATGGAGATCGCCGTTTCGGTGCTGGCCTACACCGGCGTGCGGCTCACGCTCGGCTATCGCTTTACGGACGCGGCGGGCACGGTTCATGCCGAGGCGTCGTCCGTGCATTGCTTTTGGAAGGACAACCGAATCGTTTCGCTGCAAAAAGCCGCGCCCGCGCTCCATGCGGCGCTGCGGCAGGCGCTGGAAACCGACACAAAGGAGGACGAAGCATGAGCCTTGTGAAAACTGCGATCCGGCTTGCCGTGCCGTTTCCGAAGGTCGAAGCGTTTGACCGGTATCTGTTCATCGGCCCGCATCCCGACGATATCGAGATCGGCGCGGGCGCCACGATCAAAAAACTGACCGAAGCCCATAAGACCGTCACGTTTCTGATCTGCACCGACGGGCGCTACGGCGACGGCGCTTCGGGCGGCGTCACCGGTGACGCGCTTGCGGCGCTGCGCAGGGAGGAGTCCATCGCTTCGGCGGCGCGGCTCGGCGTGAAGGACGTGCGCTTTTTGCATCTTCGTGACGGCGCGGGCTATACCGCGGACGCGCTTGAACGCGGCATTGCGGCGGTGCTTGCGGCGGTGCAGCCGGAGATCGTCTTTGCCCCCGACCCGCTGTCGAAAAGCGAGTGTCACGAGGATCATCTCCGTGTCGGCCGCGCTGCGCAAAAGTTGGCGTGCTTTGCGCCGTATGCGGGCGTGATGCAGAATCTATACGGCGTGCATGCCGCGCCGGTCAAGGCGCTCGCGTTCTATATGACCGCAAGGCCGACGCGCTTTGTCAAAACCGGCACGCGGCTGAAGGCACAATGCGCGGCGATCTTCGACTGCCATAAAAGCCAGTACCCCGCGGGCAGCGGCGAAGCGGACGCGCTGCGGCTGTATCTGCGACTGCGCTCGCTGCAATACGGCCTGCGCACATTTTCGCGCGGGGCGGAAGGCTTCCGCGTGCTCGGACAGACGCACCTGCATTGTCTGCCGGAGGCGGGGGAGTAACAAACGCATAAAAAACAACGCACCGGATGGTTTGTCCGGTGCGTTTTGTGAAGGGAACGGGAATCGGCCGATTGGCCGGAAGGGATCTTTTTTCAGCGGAGCCGGTCGAGCAGCGCATACAGCAGCCGATACAGCTCCTTGGCGTCGTCGGGGTCAAGCGGGATGCAGGCGCCGACCTTGAACGGCACCTCGGCGACCTTGGCTTTCAAGGCTTCCCCGGCCTCGGTCAGCTCGACGAGCAGGACGCGTTCATCCTCCTTCGAGCGCGTGCGGGTGAGGTAGCCTTTCTTTTCGAGCGCCTTCAGCACCGGCGTCAGCGTGCCGGAATCGAGGAACAGGCGCTTGCCGAGCGCACCGGCGGTCAGCCGTTTTTCCTCCCACACGACCATCATCGTCACATACTGCGTGTAGGTGAGGTCGAGCTGCTCAAGGAACGGATAGTATTGCTTGATAACCTCGCGCGAGGCGGCGTAGAGCGGAAAGCACAGCTGGGCTTCGAGCCGCAGCGGATCAAACGGCTGCTCCATCTTACATCGCCTGCTTCAATTCGGCTTCGCGTGCCGCGCGGACGGCCTTCGCAAGCTGATCGGCGCACGACGTGGGCCGCGGGCCGCAGGTGTTGCCGAGAAGCTTTTCTTCGATCTCGTCGGCGGTCATGCCGTCCACCAACTTCGAAATCGCCTTGAGGTTGCCGTTGCAGCCGCCCGTGAAGCGCACGTTCGTCACAACGCCGTCGTTGATGTCCATGTCGATCTGCACGGAGCAGACCTGTCTCGGTTTATAGGTGTATGTCATAGCAACGCCTTGACCTTTTCTTCGATTTTTTCGGGCGTCACGGTCGGCGCGAAGCGTTCGACCACATTGCCCTCGCGGTCTACTAAAAACTTTGTGAAGTTCCACTTGATGTTGCTGCCCATGATGCCGCCCTTTTGCTGCTTCAGCCACGTATACAGCGGCGCCTCGTTCGCACCGTTCACCTCGATCTTCTTGAACTGCGGGAACGTCACATCATATTTCAGCTTGCAGAAGCTCACGATCTCCGCCTCCGTACCGGGCGCCTGGTTCGCAAACTGGTTGCAGGGGAAGTCCAGAATCTCAAAGCCCTGCTCGTGCAGATCCTTATACATCTTCTCCAAGCCCTCATACTGCGGGGTGAAGCCGCAGCCCGTCGCCGTGTTGACGATCAGCAGCACCTTGCCTTTGTAGGTCTCCAAGGAGACGTCCTTGCCGTAGATGTCTTTTACCGTAAAATCATAGAGTCCCATATTGCCGCTCCTTTCTGAAACACAATTTAATTGAATTAAATTTATTATACCGCCTTCCGGGGGAAAGTCAATGCCTGTTGCGAAAAGTTCACAATCCGCGAGCCGTCAGACGGATCATTTTGCGCGGATGATCGCTTTTTCGCTTGTTTTATGAAAATAGATACTGACAGAATCAAAAAACTATGATATACTATGCTTTACTATGGAAAAGGTTGGGAAAAGAGCTTGAAACACATTTTTGTCATCAATCCGGCGGCGGGCAAGGACGAGGCCAAGGCCGAACTGGAGAAAAACATCCATGCGGCGTGCGAGGGTGTCGAATACGCGATTTACCGCACGACCGGCGAGCACGATGCGACCCGTTTCGTGGAGGAATGCTGCAAGGCCGAGCCGGACAAAGAGCTGCGCTTTTACGCCTGCGGCGGCGACGGCACACTCAACGAGGTGGCCAAGGGCGCGTACCGCTATGCCAACGCGTCGGTCACGTGCGTTCCGTGCGGCAGCGGCAACGATTTTGTCAAGGCGTTCGGCGGCGCGGAAAAGTTTTTGAACCTTCCGGCGCTGATGCAGGCCGAAGCAAAGCCCATCGACCTCATCAAAGCAAACGAGCATATCGCGGTGAACGTGCTGAACTTCGGCTTCGACACGACCGTGGCCAAGACGATCCCGAAGGTGCGCCGCAAACCGATCATCGGCGGGAACAACGCCTACACGACCGGCATCGTCACCGCGCTGTTGACCGCGATGGTGACCAAGTGCTCCATCGAGGTGGACGGCGAGGAGATTACGAACGGCAAGATCCTGCTCTGCACGATCGGCAACGGGCAGTATGTCGGCGGCTCATTCAAGTGCGCGCCGCGCGCCAAGGTGGACGACGGATACTTGGAGGTCTGCAAGTTCAAGACGATCAGCCACATCCGGTTCGTGCAGGTGCTTGGACCGTATACCGCAGGCGAGCATTTGGATAACCCGAAGTTTGCCGATATCATCACGTATCGGCGCGCCAAGCACATCGTTGTGCGCGGCAAAAACCTGATGTTCTCACTCGACGGCGAACTGATCGAAAGCGATGAGCTTGTGATCGATGTAATGGAAGGAGCGCTGCGCTTTGCCAACCCGTAAACCCTCGCAAACGCTGATCCGTACGATCACCGGCACTATTCTCATTATCCTCTTCGCCGCCTGCATGTGGGCGAGCCGCTACACCGCCGTGCTGTTCTTCACGGCCTTCGGCTGCATTGCGTGCGTGGAGCTTGCCAATGCGCTCCACGCCATGCTGATTCGTTCCTCTCCGTGGCCGGCGTGCATTCTGCTGGTGCTGCTGAGCGCGGCGATGCTGTTGAAATGGCCTACCGCATGGTCGATCATCGCGCTGAGCATCACTGTGATCGCGGTGCTGACCTACGCACTTTTCTGGCATGTTGATTACCGCGACGTGCTCGGCACGTTGGCGATCATCCTCTATCCGATGCTGTTCTTTTTGCTGTTCGGCTACGTTGCGGAGATGGAGCGTGATCATCGGCTGCCGATCCTTGCGGTCGTGATCGTTTCGGCAAGCCTGTGTGATATCGGCGCGTATTTTATCGGCCGGTGGCTGGGCAAGCATCCGATGGCGCCCGCGATCAGCCCGAAAAAGACGATTGAGGGCTCTATAGCCGGGCTGCTGTTCGGTACGCTGTCCGGCGTCGGCGTCTACTTTGCCCTGCAGCCGGTGATCAAGCTGCCGCTGCCGCTGTATCTGATCGCGTCGCTGCTCTGCTCCGTGGCGGGCGAGATCGGCGATCTTTGCGCGTCGATGATTAAGCGGCAGGCGAACATCAAGGACTACGGCAAGGTGCTGCCCGGTCACGGCGGCATCATGGATCGGTGCGACAGCTTCGTGTTCGCGCTGCCCGTAGCCTTGCTTTGCTTCGAACTCTATTTTACATTTGTGCAATGAAAAAAACGCTTTTACTGCTTCTTTCCGCTTTGCTGCTCCTTTCGACCGCGCCGATGTCCCTTGCGGACGATGAGCCGACGCCGATTGCGACGCGGGCGGAACTGGCCTTGCTGGGCGAAAACCCCTCCGGCAGCTTTCTGCTGACCGACGATATCGACATGGGCGGCGAGCCGTGGACGCCGATTGCCTTCTCCGGCACGCTCGACGGCGGCGGCCATACGCTCTATAACCTGACCGTGACCGCGCCGGGCGCCGAAACCGTCACAACCTACGACGGCAACCGCAAGGAATATGACACCGCGCTTGCCGGCCTGTTTACCGTGCTCGACGGCGCGACCGTGCGGAATCTGAACCTTATGGGCGCGTATATTGCGGTCGAGACCGAGCAGAACTGCTTTATCGCGGGCCTTGCGGGCTATGCGAAGAACGCGACGGTCGAAAACTGCGCTGTCGAGGTCTATGCGACGCTGACGCTGTCCGGCACGAACGAGGGCGTTGCGGGGCTGATCGGCTTCTGCGACGAAAGCACGGTCCAAAGCTGTACGGTCGATTGCGAGCTGTCGTTTATCGACACGAATCCGAACGTGGACTGCGAGGAGTTTCTCGGCGGCGTCTATGCCTGCGGCAGCGGACGCGTTTTCGATTGCAGCGTCAAAACGCGCGGCTATGCCGAAATCTACGGCTATGCGCACAACGGCGGCGTCGTCGGCATGCACAAGCTGCGCCGCGGTTCCGCGTTTAAGCCACGCATCGTGCGTTCGACCGTCGAGGCCGATATCACGTTTTTCGAGGTAGCGCCGTCAAAGCGCATGTACTGCGAAGCGTTGGTCGGTGAGGACGGCGCCAAGGATTGCTACCTCGGCTCGAATCAGGTCGTGTCGTTCCATAAGACCGGCTCGCGCGAGGCGTTTCGCGCCCGCGCCGAAGCGTGCGAGCAGCCGACGCTCGAAACCGTCGTCACCGAACCGACCTGCACCGTATGGGGCTTTTCGACCGAGATATGCGCCGTCTGCGGCCGCACGCGCCGCTTTGCCTATACCGCCCCCGCGCACCGCTACGAGGCCGTCACGCATGAGCCGACCTGCACGGCGGACGGCGAAGCCGTGTATACCTGCGCCTTGTGCGGCGATACGTATACCGAAACGCTGCCTGCATCGGGGCATACCCCCGGCGATTGGACGGTAAATGAAGCACAGGACGCTGAGGAACGCCGCTGCACCGTCTGCGGCGAAATGCTGGAAACGCGGCCCTATACGCCCGAAGCGACGCCTGCACCGGAAAAGACAGATAAAGCGTCGTCCGCACAGACGGCGGAGCCTGCACTTGACACGGTCAACGTGCAGCGTATCGAATTGAGCGATACAAGCCTTGTGATCCCCTATGGCGAAAACGGCCATATCACCGTGACGGTCTATCCGGAAAACGCGACGGACAAGACCTGCATCTGGAGCAGCACCGCCCGGTCGGTCGCAATGGTATTGGAGGACGGCACGGTCAAGACCGGCACACCCGGTGCGGCGACGCTCGTTTGCCGCAGCGCGGACGGTACGGTGTCCGCAACCTGCACGGTCAAGGTTGAGCGCAGCCTGTGGCAGAACATTCAGCATTACGTGCTGTTCGGCTGGCTGTTCGGGTACTGATTCACAGACAACACAAAACCGGCGGATTTCCGCCGGTTTTTTGCTGTCTATTCCTTTTTCAGATCGATCCAGTATCGCTGTACAAGCTCGCCGTCCCGATCAAGCACCTCGTTTTCCAGCACGCCGCCGTTGCGGAGAATGGATTTGGCAGAGCCGATGTTGTCCTTGTCGCAGGTCATCAGCACGCGGTCGATCCCGAGCCGTTGACATTCGAGCAGCGCGAGCCGGATCATTTCGGTGGCGTAGCCCTTTTTGCGTTCGCTCGGCCGGATGCCGTCGCCGATGTGCCCGCCCGTTTGCAGGAGCGCGTCGTTCAGTTCATGCCGGATATTGACCGCGCCGAGCAGCCGATTTCGTTCCTCGTCGAGTAGGAAGAACACGGAATCCGGCACACGGTTTTCGCTCGCCGTTTTGATCTCCAGTTCCTCAAGATACCGGTCAAAATCGTGATAATCGTTTTTGAAAATCGCCCACGGGGAACGGTCGGTATGGTTGGCCTCCTGATCGGCCTTCCATTCGTCGAGCATCTCGCCCAGTTCCTTCTCGTATGCCTTTGTGAGCTTGATCAGCCGCAGTCCCATAGACGCCTCCGATGCGTTTTTTACAGCATAGCATGAAATAGGGGTTCCGCGCAACAAAAAACACAGCCGTTTTGCGGCTGTGCTTGCGCTGTTACTGCAAAAACCCGTTGATGATCTGCTCCTCGGCCTCGGCTTCGTTCAGCACGAGCGTCATCAGCTTGATGATCTGAGCGACCGCTATCTTGCCGATGGCGGCTTCGTGGAC
>JAFUDD010000388.1 GCA_017459315.1 Clostridia bacterium
ATCATCCAGTTCATGCTCTTTCAGGTACGCAAGCGCAGGCGATTCATCGGAAAGCACAAATTCGGCTTCCACGGAGGCTTTGTTGGCGCCCGTACGGATGCTGTCCCGGCTCGCACGATCTCCGAGCACAAAGCTGACGGATTCTATCAGAATGGATTTGCCGGCGCCCGTTTCGCCCGTCAAAGCAGAAAAGCCCGTATCGAAAACGATATCGGACTTGTCGATCAATGCTATATTGGAAATCTGTAAACGATGCAGCATACAGGCCTTCCGTTATTTCATCATCTTTTGGAATTTTTTAATCACTTCTGCAATGCTCTTGCCATCCCGCACAGCCACAAAGATCGTATTGTCGCCCGCAATGGAGCCTGCAATTTCAGCCCACTTCATCGAGTCGATCGCTTCTGCGGCGACAGAGGCGCTGCCCGCCATCGTCTTGATCACGATGATGTTTCCGGCGGAGGTAATCGAAATGACGCAGTTGGAAAACAGGTTGATAAACCGATCTTGCATATCCGATTCCGCGCGCTCTACCGTGGCATACTTATAGCGTCCTTCCCCGGTCTGCACCTTGATTAAGCGCAGTTCCTTAATATCGCGGGATACGGTTGCCTGGGTGACTTCAAAGCCGTGCAAAGCCAGAAGACGAGCAAGCTCCTCCTGTGTTTCAATATTTTCCGAAGCGATCAGCTTCAAGATCATAGCATGTCGTTTGCTTTTCATTGTTAACCTCAACCATCAACTTAACTTCTCGGAGATCAAGTGAAACGGGTTTCGATCCCCGAAGGTCAGCAGCTTCGTCACATACGGTGAACGAGTTACACTGACAATATCATCCTTTTGCAGCTCGGCAATATGATCGCCGTCTGCAGCGACAAAGCAGTTGTCCGATACGCGAATCGTAACAACAGAATCCATCGACGCCACAATGGGCCGAATATGCAGCGTATGCGGACAAATCGGTGTCACAAGCATCGCATCCAAACCGTCCGCAACAATCGGACCGCCCGCAGACAACGAATAGCCTGTTGCGCCGGTCGCAGTAGCAATCACAACGCCGTCTCCAAACAGTGTGCCGACCGGATTATTGTCAATCGAGTAGTCCAACTGGGTCACGCCGGAAAAGGAATGTTTATAAACAAGCACATCATTCAGACATGAAACCGCTTTTCCGCCGTTTACCGTCACATCAATCATGGTACGGTCGGTGACCTTGTAAGCGCCGCTGTACAGTTTATCCAATGCCTCCGGAATGTCGGACTCGGTCAATTCGGTTAAGAATCCTACTCTGCCGCAATGCACACCGATCACCGGTACACCGTATCGACTTGCAATATGTGCCGCGCGAATCAAGCTGCCGTCGCCGCCGATGACAAGCATGAAATCGGTATCTTCAGGAAGCATGTCTTCCCCATCGTAATACGTACAAAGAAAACCCGCTTTTTCCGCCACTTGCGCAATGCGTTCCCGCACCGTAACCGTGTCCGGACGCTTCGGGTTGGCTGTCAGTACAATATGCACGTTATGCTCTCCCGCCGATGAATATTGTGACATCATTATACATTTCGATATCAGAATATGCAAGCATTTTATGAATAAACTTTAACAAAAGGCGTCGGTTTTATGCGCCGATTCTACGGTTTTATGCGCTAAATCGGAAAAATCAAGCTGCTCTGGGACGTTTTTGGGACTGCATTTTTGCATGTATAAAAGGAACTCAATATTCCCTTTCGGACCGGTGATCGGCGAATAGGAAAGGCCTTTTACCGTAAATCCGATTCCATCGGCAAATTCCATAATCTCCCGACATACACGTTCATGGATGCTTTGCTCCCGAACAACGCCGTTTTTTCCAACCTCCCCGCGTCCCGCTTCAAACTGCGGCTTGATCAAGGCAACGACCTCTCCTTCGTCTTGCAGGCATGAAAAAAGCGGCGGCAGAATCAGTCTTAATGAAATAAAAGATACGTCAATAGAGGCAAAGCTGATCGGCTGATTGAACCATCCGGGTTCCATATTGCGAGCGTTGGTACGCTCCATGACCGTAACACGGTCATCGTTGCGTAGCGACCAGTCCAGCTGTCCATAACCTACGTCGATCGCATAGACATGGCTTGCGCCGTTTTGCAGCATAACATCGGTAAACCCGCCGGTAGAAGCGCCGATATCGGCACAGACGCGATCCTTGAGTTCTATGGGAAACACCTTTACCGCTTTATCCAGCTTCAATCCGCCGCGGCTGACAAACGGGATCGCAGCGCTCACGACGGTGATTTCCGCGTCCTCCGCTATCTCCTGTCCTGCCTTTTCGGCACGGACGCCGTTTACGCGTACTTCTCCCGCCATGATTTCCGCACGCGCGCGCTCACGGCTTGGCGATAAACCGCGCTTCACCATTTCGATATCCAGTCGTACCTTGCTCATAGCGATTGCAGCTCCGTTAATACTTGCAAAATATTTTGTTCCGTCATGCCAAACCGTTCTCTTTGCTGTGCAATTGTTCCCTGTGTAACCGGGCAGTCCGGCACGGTGACAGCACGAACCGAACAGGGCTCACACCGCAAAGCAATTGCAGACGAAACTGCCGCCACATTTTCCTCTAAGATAAGCAGTTTCGTTTTTCGTTCGCAGAAATTGCGAATCAATTCTTCGTCGATAGGTTTCAAAAAACGAATGTGCACAAGGCCGCAGTTCTGCTGTTCTGCAATCCGCTCCGCAAGCGGCAGAAGAGTTCCGGTCGCCAGAATCGCAACGGAATCGAACGGACGCATAACCTGCCATTTTCCGAATTGCAGCGGTGCCATGTTGTGGCTCGGCAGGCTGCCGCGATTATAGCGAACTACGGCAGGGTCTTTTCTTTGGGTTGCCATCTTTAGCATAGCTTGCAGTTCCTCGACAGATGCCGGCGAGTAAATGACAAGATGCGGCATCGTCATTAAAAAGGCTG
>JAFUDD010000389.1 GCA_017459315.1 Clostridia bacterium
TGATGCCCTCCGCACAGAGTGATTCGACTTCGGCACGAATGTCCTCATAATCCCGGCTGCGCTCCCGTCCACGCACGAACGGCACGATGCAATAGGTACAGTAGTTGTTGCAGCCGTAGGTAATATTGACGAACGCACTGCGCACGTTGTCGCGTACGCGCGGGAGGCCTTCGGCGATGGCAAAGTGCTCCTCATCCGTCATGCGGACACGTTCGCCGCTTAACACGCGTTCAAGCATCTCCGGTAGTCGAAATACAACATTCGGCCCGAAGATCAGGCTGACATGCGGAAAACGCTTCAGCATCCGTTCCGCCATGCCTTTTTGCTGCATCATACAGCCGCAGATACCGATGATCAATGCCGGATTGCTCTCTTTCAGTTCTTTCAATGCGCCGATGTTGCCCATCAAACGCTTTTCGGCATGATCGCGCACGCAGCAGGTATTAAACAAAATCAAATCGGCCTGCTCTTTGCTTTCCGGCTCGGCATACCCCATGCGGACAAGGATCCCCTTCATGGTTTCGCTGTCCCGTACATTCATCTGGCAGCCGAAAGTTTCGATATAAAACCGCAGACCCCGCGGTGCAATCTCGCAATGCAGGCGGTCGCAAAGCGTCATTTGCCGTTCAATTTCTTCCTTCGATACAAATACTCTTTGATCCATAATCGTAAAACTCCATAACAATTCATGTTATTATACAACAAAAACCGCCTATGCACAAGATAGCAGTTTTCCGCACAGTCAAAAAATGGATGGTATTCAAATCCGTCGAAACGGAAATCATAAGAGCATCAACCGATAAGGAGGTGAAATACATGGCAAGCAAGAATACGAATTCCGGTAATTCGAACAACAGCAAGAGCAATCTGCAGGATCTGAAGGCGGAGGTTGCGTCCTCCCTGAACATCGATCTGAACCCCGATAAGAACGGTGAATTGACCTCTCGCGAAGCGGGCAGTATCGGCGGCGAAATGGTAAAGCGTATGATCGAATACGCCGAGAAGAACATCAAATAATGTTGACAATCGAAAATGACATGGTTGATTCTTCCTCCATGATGAGATAGATGAATCGATCGATGAAAAAATCGCCGCAAATACGGCGATTTTTTAATTTCGAGCGATATTGGCAACCTCATATTGTTTTACTGCGGCTTCGAGCAATTCATTGTTGGCCAAAGACGGCGTCTGCATGATCGTCTTTGCCGCTTCGGAGGCCTTCTCCAAAAGCTCTGTCGAGCAGGAACGAAGCATGCCCCCGATCTCCCCGTCTCCGCTTTGCCGCACCCCGAACAGATCCCCGTAGCCGCGCATTTCCATATCCTGCTGCGCGAGGAAAAAGCCATCGTTCGAGGACACCATTGCCGAAATCCTGTCCCGTGCATTCTGTGTCGGCTTATCGCATAACAGATAACAGTAGGATTGCAAATCATTTCTGCCGACTCTGCCTCGCAGCTGATGCAGCGTTGCAAGGCCGAAATGATCCGCACCCTCGATTACCATAAACGTAGCTTCCTTAACGTCCACGCCGACTTCGATCACGGTGGTACTGACAAGGATCGGATATTCGCCGGTACGGAACGCCTCCATCACAGCATTCTTTTCTTCATCCTTCATACGCCCGTGCAGCAAGCCGATCCTGCAATCCGGAAGCAAAGCTTGCAGCTCGTCATGCAGCTCATGCGCCGAAAGTCCCTCATATCCTTCCGTTTCGTCGATCAAAGGACAAACGACATAGGCACGCTGATCATGATGAAGCTGTTCGCGGATGTAGCGATACATCGCTTCTCTTTTGGTCTTGGGGACAAACATTGTCTTGACCGGCAAGCGGCCCGCCGGCATCTCGTCCACGATAGAAAGCGACAAGTCCGCATACAGCATCAAGGCGAGTGTTCGAGGGATAGGCGTTGCAGACATGACCAGCACATCGGGCCGTATGCCCTTGGCCTCCATCTTTGCACGCTGCCCGACGCCGAAACGATGCTGTTCATCGGTAATTACAATGCCGAGATCATGAAAATGCACATTGTCCGACAAGAGCGCGTGGGTACCGACCGCCACAAGTGCTTCACCGTCTTCGAGTTTTTCGAGGGCTAACCGTCTGGTCTTTTGCGACAGGCTACCGGTATACAGAACAACGGTGCTTCCGAACAACATTTGCAATGTTCGGTAGTGCTGCAGCGCCAGAATTTCCGTCGGCGCAAGCAATACGCCCTGTTTGCCGTTGGCGGCGGCAACAGCAAGCGCATATTCAGCAATCACCGTTTTGCCGGATCCAACATCGCCCTGTATCAAGCGATTCATGGCGGTATGCGAACCAAGTTCGGCTTCTACCTCCCGCATAACGCGCATTTGTGCGCCGGTAGGAGTGAACGGCAGCTTTTGCACGTATCTTTCCAGGATACCTTCCGTCTCGAAAGCAAACCCGTTTTGCAGCTGCGCACGCTCCCGAAATGCGTAGACCGCAAGAAAGTAAAACAGCGTGCTCTCAAATTGAAACCGGTATTTGGCTCGCTGCAAAGAAAGCATGTCCTTTGGAAAATGCACGGTTTACAAGGCTTCCTTTACAGGCAGCAGATCAAATTGCTCGCGCCATTCCGGCGAAAAGCGTTCCTCCGGCATCACAGCTCGGATCGCTTCTCCCATCGCTGCGCGAAAAACCGGCTGTGTCAAGCCTTTTGGCAGGTTATAGATAGAGACAATCCCTGCCGCTTCTTTTTGAATCTGCGGATTATAGAGCACGGTTCCGCGCTTTTTGGATACGCGACCGTGCACGATGTAGGTTTCCCCGACGGCAATCTGCGTTTTGCGATACGGCTGATTTATCCACCGGATAGACAGCTTTCCGCTTTCATCCGCGGCGCGTGCCGAAACGATGCTTCTGCCTTTGATGTACGCAAGCGTCGGATCCGATAAGATCTTGATCTGTAATGTGACCGTGTCCCCTTCCTGCGCGTCGGCGATCCTGTCATGCTGATCGTAATTCAAATACTCCTGCGGAAAATAACGCACAAGCGTTTCGCAGGAGTCTATTCCCATTTGATGCAGCAATGCGAGCCTTTTGGGGCCAAA
>JAFUDD010000390.1 GCA_017459315.1 Clostridia bacterium
ATCCGCGCCTATTCGCTGATCTTTTTAATCACCTTTGCCGAGCTGACCGTGGGCTTTTTATGCGCCCGCGTCGAAAACTTTGTGCTGATCGCGCTGCTGGTAGCCGTGTTCGATATTCTGCCGATCCTCGGCAGCAGCATGATCCTGCTGCCGTGGTCGATCATCCTGCTCTTGACCGGCGACTATTCCCGCGGGATCGTCATGTTCTTTGTATATCTGATCGTTGTGATCGTGCGGCAGTTCATCGAGCCGAAGATCGTGGGCGAGCATGTCGGCCTGCATCCGTTGATCACGCTCGTCGCCATGTACGTGGGCGGCAAGCTGTTCGGCGGCGTGGGACTGTTCG
This sequence comes from Clostridia bacterium, assembly GCA_017459315.1. The sequence continues at coordinate 347 of JAFUDD010000390.1, forward strand.
GATTCCCGATGACCTGCGCGGTGCTGGTGCAGCTGCAGAACGCCGGCTTTTTGCACCTGTTCCCGCAGCGCCGTGAGGCTGTCATGCCCGTGAGCGCCCCAAAAGAAAAATTTTTCAAAAAAACCTCCCGAAACCCCAAAAAATAATGCCGCCGTCATACTTTTGTGACATTTTGGACGAATTTGGATGGTATACTGTCAGTACAGCAACAAAGGGAGGGAACCCGTATGATTCGTATTCTGATCGTTGATGACGAGCAGCCCATCGCCAATTTGATCCGCATGAACCTCGCGCGGCAGGGGTATGACTGCACCTGCGCCTATGACGGACAGGAGGCCGCCGATCTTCTCGAAAAGAACCCGTTCGACCTCGTGCTGCTCGATATCATGCTGCCCAAATACAACGGCTATGACCTGCTGGCCTTCATTCGCCCGATGAATATTCCGGTGATCTTCCTTACGGCCAAGAGCGACGTCGGGGATCGTGTGAAGGGACTGAAGCTCGGCGCGGAGGATTATATCGTCAAGCCGTTTGAGATCATCGAGCTGGTCGCCCGCATTGAGGTCGTGCTGCGCCGCTACAACAAGACGCAAAGCTATCTGGAGATCCTGGATATCGTGATCGACTTCGAAGGGCATACCGTGATCCAAAACGGCAAAAAGATCGACCTGACGCGAAAGGAGTTTGATCTCCTTGTCGTGCTGTGTCAGAACCCGAATACCGCGCTGTTCCGCGAATCGCTGTTTGAAAAGATCTGGGAAACCGATTACATGGGCGAAACGCGAACATTGGACAGCCACATTCAGCGCCTCAGGCGCAAGCTCGGCTGGCAGGATCGCATCAAAACCGTACATAAGGTCGGCTACCGCCTGGAGGTGCCGACGGAGGAGCCCGAAACCGAAGCATGAAATTTGCGCTGAAAATCTGTCTCTGCACCGTTCTGATCGTGGCCTTGCTGTTCGGCATCCTCGGTCAGATTTTGGTTGCGCAGAGCTTTGACGCTGCATTGCGATTCCGCGTCCGCATGGCGGAGGCGGAATTTTCGGCGTTGGCTTCTGCGATGGAGGCGGAGATCTACGGGATCCGGCTGTATTACAACGTCGTGTCCGAGCGCATGTATGAGGAGCTTTTGTCCCGCGCAAGCCGCAACCAGGGCACCGACGCGCCCTGCGCGCTCTACGGCGAGGATCGCGAGCTGATCGCCTCGGCGGGCGGGCAGTTCGACGATGAGCTGCCGTTTTCCGAGCTGCGCCCGCGCCGCTTTGCTTACCGGCTGACGCGGGAGGATGGCGCCGCGATGCTCGAAACGGCAGGCAGCATCGTCATCGGCGGCAGCACATACTTCCTTGCGGTGCGCTATCATGCCGACGATCTGCTGCGCTTCCGCACCGAGCAGGTGCGATCGGTCGTGCTGCTGCATGCCGTCACGGTCGCGGTCTGCACCGCCGTGATGCTGCTGATTGCGTATTTTGTGTCTAAGCCGCTGGTGCGCTTAAAGCGGTTCACCGGCATCATCGGCAGCGGCAATTATTCGCGCCGTGCCAAGGTAACGACGCTCGACGAGATCGGCGATCTCACCGTCGCGTTCAACGATATGACCGGCGCAATCGAACAGAAGGTCACCGAGCTGGAGGGCAACGCCAAGCAGCAAAAGGACTTTGTCGCGTCGTTCTCGCATGAACTGAAAACGCCGATGACGTCGATCATCGGCTATGCGGATATGCTGCGGAGTCAGGAGCTGGACGCCGAGGACGCGTTCATGGCGGCAAACTTCATCTATTCCGAGGGCAAGCGGCTCGAATCCCTGTCGCTGAAGCTGATGGACCTTGTCGTGCTCGACAAGACCGATTACAAGCTGATGCGCGGCTATTCGCGCCGGGCGCTCGGCCATGTCGTAGCCGTCGTCACGCCGATGCTCGAAAAGGCCGAGCTGACGTTCCTGTATGAGATCGAACAGCAGATCATCCTGTTTGAGAAGGATCTGCTTCTGACGCTGATCACCAATCTTTTGGACAACGCCCGCAAGGCGTCCTCGCCGGGCAAGCGCGTGTGGCTCGTCGGCAAAAAGATGGGCGGGCGTTATCGCGTTTCTGTGCGGGACGAGGGCATCGGCATCCCGAAGGAGGAGCTGAGCCGCATTACCGAGGCGTTCTATATGGTCGATAAATCCCGTTCGCGGGCGCAGCACGGCGCAGGCCTCGGCCTTGCGATTGCGAACCGCATTGCGGGACTGCACGGCAGCAGCCTGCATTTTGAAAGCGAACAGGGCGTCGGCACAACGGTTTGGTTCGATGTGCCGCTGGCCGGACGGGAAAGGAGGCAACAGGATGAAGACGATCCTGCATAAGCTCCTTGCCGCCGCGAAGCATGCCGGTAATCTGCTGCTCTCCCGCATCCGCGACTTTAACCGCGCCCTACGGCAGAAGGACCGGAGCGTCCGCACCCGCTATACGTATGCGGCGCTGTCGCTCGGCACCGTCGTGATCGCGTACCTGCTGGTGCTGCTCAACCGCGGCGTGTTCGCGCTGACCGAGCATCGCCTGTTTAACCATGCGTCGTATGAATCGGTCAATATCATCAGCGCGGGCGGCATCAGCGACCCGCTGTCCCGCGCCGTGCGCGTGGCCCTGTTTGCAAGCTGTGAGTTCGAGGGCGAGGAGCGCGCGACGCTGCCCGAGGAGGTCAGCCGCGCCGAAGCCGTCGAGCGCATCCGGCAGCTTTGGGAGCAGACGCTTTCGCTGTATGCACCGGGCGGCCGCCTTGCCACCGGGGAGGAGGTCAGCCGCGTGCTTGCCGCAAGCAAGTATACGGCGCGGCTCCGCGATTTCTACAACGACGAAACGAGCGCCAAGATCGCTGTGTGGGGCGCGCAGGCGTATTACACCGCTGCCGGCGGCCGCGTCTATTGCCTGTCCGCCGAGCTGGACAGCCGCACAAACGATCTCTACTCGATGACGCTCGCGCTGTTCGAAAACATCGACGGCACCGATCCCGCGTCGGACTTCTATCCGTTCCTGGACGCGCTGAACGAGCCGCGAAGCATAGCGGACGGTATGATCGTCACGCAAACGCCGACCGGCACCGAAACGACGCTGACCCTGTCCGACGGGTTGCGCCTTGTGCGCGAAACACAGCGCGGCAGTCAGATCTATCTGTATATCACCGAATAACGGCAAAACGCAACGCGCCCTTTCCGAAGACGGAAGGGCGCATTTTCTTTAGAATCGGTACCGTTCCGGCACGTAAAACGGCTGATCCTCCATGGTGCGGTTGTTGCGGTTGGGCGGGTTGTCCTTGCCCCGGCGGCGTTCGGTTTCGCTCGGACGCGGGATCTGCTTTTCGGGCTTTTGCTCGGTCATGGAAATACCTCCGTGATGGAATTTGCGGCGCGGCTGTTTGCCGTTCCGTCTACGGTTATTTTGTGTAAAGTTTCGGTAGATATCCGAGAAAATATTGGAAACGCATCTTGTTTTCAACTACCCCCTGCGATATAATAATGAAGTTAATTTGCTGTAGGCGCAGCCTGCGGAAAGGAATCAGGATGGAAGAAAGAAGCAAGAATTTCATCGAGGAGTTTATCGAGGAAGACATGCGGACCAAGGAGCCGCGCGTGAAAACGCGTTTTCCGCCCGAGCCGAACGGCTATCTGCACATCGGTCATGCGAAGGCGCTGACCGTGGATTTCGGCATGGCGGAGCAGTACGGCGGCACCTGCAACCTGCGCTTCGACGACACGAACCCGACCAAGGAGGACGTGGAGTATGTCGAGGCGATCAAGGAGGATATTCGCTGGCTCGGCTTCCAATGGGATCAGCTTCTGTTCGGCTCGTCCTATTTCGACAAGTGCTATGAATTGGCCGTCAAGCTCATTAAAAAGGGTATGGCGTATGTGGACGACCTTTCCAAGGACGAAATGCGTGAATACCGCGGCACGCTGACCGAGCCGGGCAAAAACAGCCCGTACCGCGACCGCAGCGTGGAGGAGAACCTCGATCTGTTCGAGCGCATGAAGAACGGCGAATTCCCCGACGGGGCCAAGACGCTGCGCGCCAAGATCGACATGGCCTCCCCGAACATCAACATGCGCGACCCGGCCATGTACCGCATCAAGCACGTTTCGCATCATCAGACCGGCGACAAGTGGTGCATCTACCCGATGTACGACTTTGCGCACCCGATCCAGGACGCCATCGAGGGCGTTACCCATTCGCTGTGCTCGCTCGAATACGAAGCGCATCGCCCACTGTACGACTGGGTCGTGAACGCCTGCGAGTTCGAGCATAAGCCGCGTCAGATCGAGTTTGCGCGTCTGAACCTCACCAACACGGTCATGTCGAAGCGGTATTTAAGACGCCTTGTCGAGGAGCATTACGTGTCCGGCTGGGACGATCCCCGGATGCCCACCCTTTGCGCCATGCGTCGCCGCGGCTATCCCGCCGCCGCGATCCGCGACTTTTTGAACCGCATCGGCGTCGCCAAGGCGGACTCCATCGTGGACAACGCGATCTTGGAGCATTGCGTGCGCGAAAACTTGAATGTGAACGCGCCGCGCTATATGGCGATCATCGAGCCGCTGCGCCTTGTCATCGACAACTGGGACGAGGGCAGAACCGAGGATGTTGTTCTGGAGAACCTTCCGAACGATCCCGAGGCCGGTACGCATACCGTGCATTTCGGCAAGGAGCTGTTCATCGAGCGGTCCGACTTTATGACCGAGCCGGTCAAAAAGTTCTTCCGTCTCAAGCCCGACGGCGAGGTGCGCTTGAAGGGCGCGTATATCGTCAAGTGCGTTTCGTGGGACACCGACGAAAACGGCAACGTCACCTGCGTGCATGTCACCTATGACCCGGAAACCAAGTCCGGCGAATGTGAGCGCAAGGTCAAGGGCACGCTGCATTGGCTGAATGCCGCAGATGCGGTCGAAGCCGAGTTCCGTCACTATGACGTGCTGATGCGCGACCAGAAGGACGGGGAGGAGATCAACGACTTTGTCGAGCTGCTGAATCCCGATTCCCTGGAGGTGAAGAAGGGCTATATCGAGCCGGCTCTTGCGGAGCAAGACCCCGGCGCGACGTTCCAGTTTGTTCGCATGGGCTACTACTGCGCCGATCTCGACACCACGAAGGAGCGCCCGGTATACAACCGCGTTGTGGGACTCAAGGATTCGTTCAAGATTTCGTAAGAAAAACGGAAAAGGATAAGAGAAGGGAAAACATGGTCAGAACAAGATTTGCCCCGAGCCCGACGGGATATATGCACGTGGGCAACCTCAGAAGCGCACTCTATACGTTCCTGGTCGCGCGCGCCAACGGCGGAAAATTCATCCTCCGCATTGAGGACACCGATCAGGCCCGCTACGTCGAGGGCGCGGTGGACGTGATCTACCGCACGTTAAAGAGCATCGGCATGAACTGGGACGAGGGTCCCGATATCGGCGGCGATTTCGGCCCCTACGTGCAGAGCGAGCGCAAGAATATGTACCTGCCCTACGCCAAGGAGCTTGTCAAAAAGCGTAAGGCGTATTACTGCTTCTGCACCGAGGAGGAGCTGACCGAGCGCCGCGAAGCGGCGGCCGCCCGCGGCGAGACGTTCAAGTATGACAAGCATTGTCTGCATCTGTCCGACGAGGAAGTGCAGCGCCGTCTGGACGCCGGTATGCCGTATGTCATTCGCCAGAACGTGCCGGAGCACGGCGAAGCGTCGTTCGACGACGTGCTCTACGGTCACATCGCGGTCGATTGCAGCGATCTCGACGATATGATCCTGATTAAGGCCGACGGGATGCCGACCTATAACTTCGCCAACGTCATCGACGATCACACGATGGGCATTACCCACGTCATGCGCGGCAACGAATACCTTTCGAGCACGCCGAAGTATAACCTGCTGTACGACGCGTTCGGCTGGGAAAAGCCGACCTATATCCACATGACCCCGATCATGCGCGACGCGACCCATAAGCTCAGTAAGCGCGACGGCGACGCGTACTTTGAGGACTACGTGGGCAAGGGCTATTTGAAGGAAGCCATCGTCAACTATGTGGCGCTGCTCGGCTGGAACCCCGGCGACGAGCGCGAATTCTTCACGATGGACGAGCTGATCAAGGCGTTCTCGGTCGAGGGCATGTCTAAGTCGCCCGCGATCTTCGACGTGAACAAGCTGACGTGGATGAACGCGGAATACATTCGCCGCCTCACGCCGGAGCAGTTCACCGAATACGCCCTGCCGTATTACGAAAAGGCCGGGATCGGCACGGCGCATACCGACGTGCTCGCCCGGATTTTGCAGCCGCGCACCGAGGTATTCTCGCAGATCCCCGACATGGTGGATTTTTTGGCGAAGCTGCCCGAATACGATGCCGAGCTGTTCACCAACAAGAAATCCAAGACCAACCCGGAGGTCGCGGCAAAGGTGCTGGATATGGCGATTGACGCCTTGGACAAGCTGCCGGATTGGGAGGAGCAGCATATCCATGATACGCTGCTTGGCCTTGCCGAAGCGAACGGTTTGAAGAACGGCACGATGCTGTGGCCGGTGCGTATTGCGATGGCGGGCAAGCAGGTCACGCCGGGCGGCGCCATCGAGATCGCCGTTTTGCTCGGCCGCGACGAGGCCATGCGCCGTCTGCGCTTCGGCCGCGAGAAGCTCGCATAAAGGAGAACGATTATGAAGTTAGGCGTTATCGGCTTGCCGAATGTCGGAAAAAGCACGTTGTTCAACGCGATCACGCAGGCGGGGGCGCAGGCCGCCAACTATCCGTTTTGCACGATTGAACCGAACGTCGGCGTCGTCGCGGTGCCGGATGCACGGCTCGACCGTCTGGCCGAAATGTACCATCCCGAAAAGTACACGCCCGCTACCATCGAGTTTGTCGATATCGCGGGCTTGGTGCGCGGCGCGTCGAAGGGCGAGGGCCTCGGCAATAAGTTTTTGTCGCACATCCGCGAGGTGGACGCCGTCGTGCATGTCGTCCGCTGCTTCGATGACGACAACGTCGTTCATGTGGACGGCTCCGTGAACCCCGTGCGCGACGCGGAAACGATCAATCTGGAGCTGATCTTTGCCGACATGGAGACCGTCGAAAAGCGCATCGACCGCGCACAGCGGCTTGCCAAGGGCGACAAGTCTCTGCTCGGTGAGATCGAACTTCTGAAAAAGCTCTATGCGCATTTAGAGAGCGGGCAGCCCGTCCGCACCTATCCCGCGGACAAGGACGAGGCCGAAACGATCAAGACGCTGTTCCTGCTGACCTCGAAGCCGGTCATTTACGTTGCCAACATCGCCGAGGACGATCTCGGCGGCGAGCCGAACGATTACGTTAAGGCACTGTACGACGTTGCGGCGAAGGAGGGCGCGAAGGCGTTGACGATCTCCGCCAAGGTCGAGGAGGAGATCTCCGAGCTTGACCCGGACGAAAAGAAAGCGTTCTTAGAGGAAATGGGCATCGGGCAAAGCGGTCTCGATCAGCTTGTGCAGGCGTGCTATTCCTTGCTCGGCCTGATCAGCTTTCTCACCGCCGGTCCCAAGGAGGTGCGCGCGTGGACGATCACCAAGGGCACCAAAGCACCGCAGGCCGCAGGCAAGATCCATTCGGATTTCGAGCGCGGCTTCATTCGCGCCGCTGTCGTGCCGTATGACACGCTGATCGAAAACGGCACGATGACCGCCTGCAAGGAAAAGGGACTTGTCCGTTCCGAGGGCAAGGAATACGTCATGCAGGACGGCGATATCGTCGAGTTCTTCTTTAACGTATAACACTATGCGCGTCCGTTCGAAGCGGGCGCGTTTTTCATGAGGGTATCTTTATGAAGCATTACGAAACCGCCCTGCCGGAGGGGTACGAAAAGGTTTATTTCATCGACGCAAAAGAGAAAAAGACCGGCCTTTGGATGAATGGCGTCGCGCTGCTCATCTTTGTCGCTGCGCTTGCTCCGTTCGTGCTCGACTTGCTGCTGTGGCATCCGTATCGCGCCGTCATGCTGCTTAAGGACGGCTTCGGCATAAAGGAGCTTCTTGTGCTGTACGGTGTGTTTTTGGGCGGATTCGTCGCCTATATCGTGCTGCATGAGCTGACGCACGGGCTTGTCTATAAGCAGTTGACCAAGCAAAAGCTCACGTTCGGGATCACATGGAGCGCGGCTTTTTGCGGCGTGCCGCATATCTATGTCTACCGCACCGCAAGCCTTCTTGCCATCCTTGCCCCGTTCGTCGTGTTCACGCTCGTCTTTTTCGGCCTGCTGCTCGAAACATGGCTGGAGGTTGCGCGCGAAGGCGGCTTGTGGAGCGCGGCATACGTCGGGCTTGTGCTGCTGTTCGCCTCGCACATGGCCGGCTGCGTGGGCGACCTTTACGGCGCGTCGCTGATACTGTTCCGCTTCCGCGATCAACGGATGCTGATGAACGATACCGGCCCGATGCAGACGTTCTATCTGCCAAAAGAATAAATCATTTGCTGAACAGGCCGACACAGCCTGTTCTTTTCATAAAAAGAAAGACTCCCCTTCGGGAGCCCGATATGCGCTGCGGTCATTCGTTCAGATACCGGAACAGATCGCAGTATTTTTTTCCGCACCGGTGATGGTCGGACAGGATCACATAATGCAGACCGTTTGCGGAAAAAGACAGCTTTTCCTGCTGCGTCAGCGCAATGCCCTCGACTTTGGACAGCGGCACGGAAAACCGCCCGAGCGTCAGCGCCGTGCCGGACAGCGACAGCGTCCCCGCCGTGATCGGCAAAAGCTCGTGGTTGTCGCCGAGCTGATACAGCTGCTGCCCCGCGTCGGAAAAGACCGGCGCTTCGCCCGCATCTTCGGCAAGGCGGCGCACCTGCGTCTGCTGCCATGCGTCCCATTCGCCGGGGTGCGCAAACGGCAGCTTCACACCGGTGAAGCGTCCGTTTTCCTGCATTGTCATCGTCAAGCCGCAGTCACAGGAAAAGACATTGTCCCGGCTTTTCAGCGTATCGACGCATCCGCAGCGCGGGCAAAGGTACAGCATCGTTTCGAGGCGCTCGGCAAGCCGCTTGCCTTTATAGGGAATCGGCGCCGCATCGTAGGCGTCCTCCCAAAGATCTGCGGTGATGCGACTAAGCAGCTCGTCGTTTGACATGGCCGCCATCTCCTCCGGCGTATAGATATGGACGATATCGCCGTGCATGCTGCCCTTTCGCATCGTGTCCGCCCAGCGCGGCGAGGTCATGTACCCGCCGGTCAGCTTATACGTGATCAGCGGCACCCTTGCGCTCTTGGCGAGCTTAGCGGAGGCGGGGAAGATCGGCGTCGATTGCCCGGTATAGGAACGGTTGCCGGAGGGGAACATGCACACCGGCTTTCCCTTGCGCAATGTGCGCAGGATCTGCAGCGCACAGGCCGAATCCGTCGTGCCCTTCACACGGTCGATTGTATCGGCATACCGGTTGATGATTTTCGACAGCTTGCCCATCCGCTGCACGTTTTCGCCTGCGACAAACGTCAAGGGCTCCCGGAACGAGGCGCCGACAAACACCGGATCGAGGTCGGTCACATGGTTCGCGTACAGCAGAAACGCGCCGTCCGGTACGTCCACGATCGGGCAGGTATAGGCAAACCGCCCTTTCAAAAGCGCACGCACGGGCTTCAGCCATGTGTGCCAGAACCGCACCTTGCGCGCGGCGCTCTTTTCGGCTTCGGATTTCGGCATAGTAAATCTCCTTTTATTCGACGGCGTCCGGCAGCATGGAGGGTGTGTCCAAAATGACGGGCGCGCCGTGCTCTGTTAGGTGCGCCTTGCCGCGGAATCCCCATGCGCAGCCGATGATCCCGACGCCGGCATTCTTTGCAAACGCGATATCTACGTTTGTATCCCCGACGTAAACGATCTCCTGCGGCGTCACGCCGAGCTGCTTGGCCACGGCGAGCAGCACCGTCGGGTCGGGCTTTAACGGATATTTGTCCGTCTGCCCGAGGATCACGTCAAAGTCCGCGCCGCCGTTGGGAAACATCGTCCGCACGATGCGTTCCGTGCTCGGATGGTATTTGTTGCTGATCACGGCAAGCCGCAGCCCGCGTTTTTTCAGCGCGGCGACGGCTTCGAGCATGCCGGGATAGGGAACCGTTTTGTCGGTGCAATGCTTTTGATAATGCGCCAAAAACAGCGCCTTCACCATCGGCACCGCGTCGGCACGATCCGAGGGCACCGCGCGTTCGCACAGCTTTTGGATCCCGTTGCCGACCATGGCGCAGACCGCCGCTTCGGAATGGGCGGGGAAGTCAAACGTGCGCAGGGAATAGTTCACGGAGGCCGTTAAATCCGGGAGCGTGTTGCACAGCGTCCCGTCCAGATCAAAAAAGACAGCTTTCATGTTTTTTCCTCTTATACAGCATTGTACCGCCGAAAACGCCGCGCCGTCAACAG